>JASFOZ010000308.1:0-5631 GCA_050116255.1 Desulfarculaceae bacterium | reverse complement strand
ATCCCGCTCCTTCTGACTCATAAGTAGCTCCATCCTCTTCCCTCCCACAAAACAGGAAAGAGGACATTTCTACTTTGCGCAATCCGGACATTACTACTTTGCTCCTACACTTGGCAAAAGACAGGCTTGACGTTCACCTGCTGTCCATGTTAGCAAGTTTATATATGGAGCTGGCGCCCCTTGGGGGGCCTAACAGGGAAGACGGTGTGAATCCGTCGCGGTCCCGCCGCTGTGACCGGGTACGAAAGCCGCTATACAGCCACTGCCGCCTTATGTGGTGGGAAGGCGCGGCCAGTAGGGAGACCCGGGAGCCAGAAGACCTGCCAGTTCCCTAAGGGCATATCCCTGACGGCGAGGCACCGGCAGGATGGTCCATCTGGGGCGATGAAGTAAATCAGGGTGCAATCCCCCAGCCCGGTGACGCGGGCGGGGGATATTTTTTTCCTCCCCGGCAGGCCGGAATTCCTTCCCGTATTTCGGGGGCCAGGTCAACCCCGGAAATACCCAGCCTAGGCTCCGGGGTTCCTTCCCTACCCCGGAGCCATTTTTTATATGGGCATGGGCTCCGAAATACGAATTACAGAAATTTTTTGGATAATTCCGCCCCGTTGCCTGAGGTATGGGCGCGCTTGACAGCGGCGGCCAGTTTTGCTAGTGAATCCAGCATAGTTGGCGCATAATAGACTCTGGCCTTTCCTCAAGCGTGATCAGCGGAGCATAGCCCAGGAACCCCCTCTGCGCACGAGGTATTTTCCATGATCGAGCCTGCCAAGAAGATTAGGTTTTTTAATACGGTCAAGTTTAAATTGACCGCTTTTTTTTGCGGCGCCATCTGCTTGTTGGCGCTGACCACCGGATATGTGCTGTTTAACCGCTTGGAGGCGGCTTACCAAAACGAACTAACCAGCCGTGCCGAACTGATGATACAGAACTTGGCGATTAACGCCGCTCCTGTGTTGGTGGCCAACGACAAACTGCAAATGAGCGTTCTGGTGGCGACGCTCCAAAAGAGCCCGGAGTTCAGATACGTTGCAGTATTGGATCACATGGGCATAGCCCGCATGCACACGGATGTAAAGATGATGAATAAGAGCCTGGACTCCGAGCCCAAAGAGGCAGGTTTGGCCTCAAGCCAGGCTGAGAATATGTTTCAAATCAGCAAACCGGTTTTTTACAATGGCCGCCAGGTGGGCGAGGTGCGGGCCGGGATCGATGCTTCCGGCGTCTTGAGGAGCATCGCCGAACTCAAAGGCAAGCTAATAGCGGGCCTGGGAATTTTCACCCTGATAAGTTGTTCCGTATTCATTTGGATCATAAAGCATTTTCTGCGGCCAGTGGCGGACTTGACGCGAGCGGCGGAAAAGGTGTCCCAGGGTGACCTCAAGGCTAAAGCCCTGGTGCGGGGAGCGGATGAATTTGAAAAAATGGCCTTGGTCTTCAATCAAATGACTACAAATTTGGACCGGGCCTCAAGGCAGATTCACAAAGGTTACCTGCAGGCCGTCCAGGCCCTGGCTGCGGCGGTGGAGGCCAAAGACACATATACCCGTGGTCATTGCGACCGCGTGGCCTTGATGGCGGAGACCATCGCCCGTAAATTGGGCCTGGACGAGAAAACCATTTATCATCTGCGCCTGGCCGGTCAGCTTCATGATTTGGGCAAGATCGGCGTGAGTAAGGACATCCTGGGCAAGCCGGGGTCGCTGAAGCCGGAGGAATTCGAGGCCATGGCCAAGCATCCTGACATCGCCTGCCAGATATTGATGCCGGCTGAATTTCTGGCGCCGGTGCGGGAGATCATCTTGGCGCACCATGAACACTTTGATGGAAAGGGCTACCCCAATGGCCTGGCCGGCGAAGAGATCTGCTTGGCGGGCCGCATTCTTTGCCTGGCCGATGCCTATGACGCCATGATATCTGACCGGCCCTACCGGCTCAGCCTGCCCGAATCCATGGCCGTATCCATTATCAATGACGAACGGGGTAAGCATTTCGACCCCCAAGTGGTAGACGCATTTCTACAGGTGCGCGAGTTGCTGAAAACAGCACCTTTGCCCGACTCCTACAAACACGGCGAGTTACCTTCCTCCGGACGCCTTACTCAGGTGCAAAAGGAGTGGGCAGGCGACCCGGACGCGGGCCTTGGAACCAAGGGAAACAAATAGAGAACCTGGAGAGTCATGAATCGCCCTTTGCTCTATTTTTTGTTTTCGCTCCTCCTTTGGGTATCCGGCTGTGCGGGCATATTGGGCCAGGAGCCGGCTGCGACAGAAAAAGAGCCTGTTGCGTCCGCTGTTTCCGAAGAAATAATTCCCCAGACCCTGGAGGAGAAAGACCCTCTGGAGTCTGCTAACCTGCTGTTTAAAAACAAGAGATACCATGAGGCCGCCATTGCCTATGCGAGCCTTCCTGAAGAAATGTTGCAAAAACCCCAAGTGCTTAAAAACCTCAGAATAGCCAGCGAGATGATGGCCCTGGCTTACCGGCAACTCAGCTATGCCGTGGCCCGGGCTCAGCGATGCGAGTTTCACCGGGCCGAGCAGCATCTGCAGAAGGCCTTGCGAAAATACCCCCACTATGAAGCAGCCCTGGCCCTGCAGCAGCGCTGCCTGGTGATGCAACAACTGGCGCCTCCGGCCTCCAAGGAAACTGAATCTGCCTCCCCAGCCCACGCTGTACAGAAAGACACGCCGGAGGCGCGCTATTGCTTTAATCTGGGGCTTTTTTATTTTGAGCGCGGTGATTTGGCTCAAGCAGAGTATCTTTGGACCAAAGCCTACAATCTGGATCCAACCCTGCCCGGCACCAAGTCCAGCCTGGTGGAGCTTCTCACCAACCAAGGCCTTAAGTATTATGGTTTGGGGGAGTTGGACCAGGCCATCACCAAATGGGAACAGGCATTGGCCTTGGACCCCCGGAATAAAGAGACAAAGGCCTACCTGAAAAAGGCCCTTTCCGCCAAGAAGAAGATGAAGGTGCTGAACCCTCCCCAAGCGACCCCCTGACCGCCGGCAATTTTATCCTTTTGCTGAGGTTCCTTCCCGGAGTCGGCCTATGCCAGCCCCCCTGATGTAATAGAAAAACGGGGCGCCGTTACCAGCGCCCCGCCTTTTTTACAGGATTGCGGTTTTTTTGGTTGGCGGGGTTAACTCCCTAGCAGGCTGTTGAAAAGCAGTCTGTTAGAAGTTGATGAACAGCCCCAGGAAATAACCGCCTGCCACCGCCGAGCCGATGACGCCGGCCACATTGGGCCCCATGGCGTGCATCAGAAGGAAGTTGCGTTTGTTGGCCTCTTGTCCCATGTGATGCACAATGCGGGCGCTCATGGGGACCGCCGAAACTCCGGCAGCGCCCAGCATGGGGTTGAAGGGTTCTTTAGAGAGCTTGGACATTATCTTGCCGAACATCACGCCGGCGCCGGTGCCCACGCAAAAAGCGGCCAGCCCCAAGAAAAGCACCAGCAGGGTGCGGGGGTCCATGACCTTTTCGGCGGGCATGGAAGCGCCGATACCCAGCATGAGCAGGATGGTGATGATGTTGATGAGTTCGTTCTGGGCGGTGTTGGAGAGCCTTTCCACTACGCCGGATTCCCGGAACAGGTTGCCCAGGAACAAGAACCCCACCAAGGGTGCGCTCTTGGGGATGATGAGTATGATGATCAACGTCGCCACCAAGGGGAAGAGAATACGCTCGGTCCGGCTCACCGGCCTGAGCATTGGCTTCATGAAGGTTTGGCGCTCGGCCTTGCTGGTAAGGGCCTTGATAATGGGCGGCTGGATGATGGCCACCATGGCCATATAGGAATAGGCGGCGGTGGCGGTGATGCCCATTATGTCAGGAGCCAAAAGGCCGGTGGTGTATATGGTAGTGGGCCCGTCGGCACCTCCGATTATGCCTATGGAACAGGCTTCTTTGATGGAAAAGCTCCATTCAGGCACCAAAAGCCCCACAGCCAAGGCGCCCAGGAAGCTGGAGTAGATGCCCACCTGTGCCGCCGCCCCTAATAAAAAGGCGCGGGGGTTGGCTATCAGAGGGCTGAAGTCGGTCAGGGCGCCGATACCGAAAAAGATGAACTGAGGTAGGATGGTCCAGGTGTAGAGCCCGTATTTTAAAATGATGCCCAACACTCCGGCCATGCCCGGCTGCAGTCCCGGTTCGGGTTGAGTGGTTAATCCGGCCAGGGGCAGGTTTGCCAGAATCATGCCCGCACCGATGGGTAAGAGCTCGTAAGGCTCCCACTCTTTCAAGATAGCCAGGGTGATGAAACCCAATCCCACCAGGATCATGATTATGTGGGGCAGGTCCAAGTTGCCGAATCCCACCTGCACATTTAGTATCTTGAGGACGCCTTCATGCATTTCGATAAGATTCATGCCTCAGCCTCCTCTCCTTGGTCGGACTTGGCTTTTTCCTTTTTGCGTTTTTCTAAGCCGATAAATATCTTACCCATGAAATGTGTGGTCAAAGCCAAGAGGCTCATGATGAAAAATACGGCCACAATGCCGCCGACCACTATGCGAAAGGCCTCACCCCAATCTGTGGGTTGCATGGCTCCCTCCTGTTCGTTTTAGAGCCGGATCAGTTCTCAAAAGATGTATAAAACAATTTCGCTGCCAATGACAGGCGATTCTATGAGCGGTTTTGCCGCCTGTCAAGGCCTGGGCCAAGGGCTACCTTGTGGTTATTTAGCTGTTTAATGTGGTTGCGGACAGTGTTTCTAAGGCTGGAGATATGGTTTATTCGTCGGTATCGCTTTGCAGCACGGACAAAAAGGCCTTTTGGGGGATGGGCACGTTTCCCACCAGCTTCATGCGTTTTTTGCCCGCCTTTTGCTTCTCCAAGAGCTTGCGTTTGCGGGTTACGTCGCCGCCGTAGCACTTGGCGGTGACGTCCTTGCGGAAGGGGGTGACGTTGCTGCGGGCGATGATGGTGGAACCTATGGCGCCCTGGATGGCGATCTTGAACTGCTGCCGGGGAATGGTGTCTTTTAACTTCTTGACCGCGTGCAAAGCCCGGGGCCGGGCACGCTCGCGGTGCACCAGGCTGGAGAGGGCGTCCACGCGCTCCCCATTGACCAGAATATCCAGACGCACCAAGTCAGTGGGGCGGTAGCCGATCAGATCGTAGTCAAAAGACCCGTATCCCTGAGTCACCGTTTTGAGCTTGTCGTAGAAATCATAGATGACCTCGGCCAGAGGCAGATCAAATGCCAAGTCCACCCTCCCCGGCGAAGGGTAGTTATAGGAGGGATTTTCTCCCCGCCGCTCCAGGCACAAGGTCATTACCGCGCCGATGTAGCGCTCGGGCATAAGGATGCTGGCCTTGATAAAGGGCTCTTCACTGTGTTCAATGGTGGAGGGATCGGGGAAGTAGGCGGGGTTTTCGACTTTTATCATCTCTGCGTCGTTGAGATAAATGTGGTAGCGCACGCTGGGCACGGTGAGGATCAGGCTGAGGCCGAACTCACGCTCCAGGCGCTCCTGGACCACCTCCAGATGCAAAAGCCCCAAAAAGCCGCAGCGAAATCCGAAGCCCAGGGCCTGGGAGGTGTCTTTGCTGAAGGTGAGGGCGGCGTCGTTTAGTTTTAGTTTCTCTATGGCCTCGGCCAGCTCTTGGTAATCATCGGTGGCC
>JASFOZ010000307.1:0-5645 GCA_050116255.1 Desulfarculaceae bacterium | reverse complement strand
TGAAGTTCGTTGAGGTGGCCAAACACTGGACCGAGACCGGACACATGTTCTCCAACATGCCGCATGTAGTTAATGAAAAATGGTTCAATAGCCTTCCCTCTGAATATCAGAAGATTCTTTATGATTCGGCAAAAGAGGCGGCTAAATGGTCCACCGCACGCGAAAAGAAAAAGGAAATGGACGTCAAGGAGCGCTTGACCAAGATGGGCTGCACCTTTGACCAAGTGGACAAAGAGCCCTTCAGAAAGAGCATGAGTTCGGCCTACGAGGATTTCTATAAATCTGCGCCGGGCGGCCGGTCGTTGATGAAGTTGATCGTTAAAGACAGGTAATAGCCCCGCCCGCCACCGGTGGTGGCGGGCGTAAGCAGATTCAGCAGGGCCCGGGGGTGCGGCACCCCCCCGGGGGGGCCTGATCAATCAAAGGGATTTAAGATAGGTCTGGAGAAAAGCCGAGCGGCAGGAAGTCAAAAATGACCAAGTTAGTAAAAGCTTACGACTTCATCTTGGAAACCCTATTGGCTCTTCTTTTCAGTGGCATGATTTTACTTATGTTCACTGAGGTTGTGGCCCGCCATGTGTTCAACAGCCCCATAATCTGGTCCGAAGAGTTGGGCAGGATGATGTTTATTTATTGCGTCTTCCTCGGGGCTGCCTTGGCCTTTCTGAGTAAAAGCCATATCGCGGTCGATTATTTCAGCCAACTCATGCCTGCAAAACTCAGGGTGCCGACTGAGATGTTAGTCAACATATTACTCTTGGCCTTGTTGGTCTTCTTGGTCATAAAAGGTTATCAATTCGCCCTAGGCAGCTTTGATGAACCTGCTTACAGCATTCCCTACGTCAACCTAGGTTGGGCCTATCTGGCCGTGCCCTTGGGCGCGCTGGTCATGTTCATCAATTTGGCCCGGGCTATGCTTCGAAAAGATCATTCCCAATGAGCGGAGATGACAGCCGATAACGGCTAAAAGGATCGGGGTTAAAAACGTGCTCATTTTAATGCTCATCCTGTTTTTATTTTTGGCCTTTATTAGGGTGCCCATAGCCTTTGCCATGCTTTTGTCCGGAGTAGTGGCCATAGCCGGTT
Organism: Desulfarculaceae bacterium; assembly: GCA_050116255.1. Taxonomy (GTDB): domain Bacteria; phylum Desulfobacterota; class Desulfarculia; order Desulfarculales; family Desulfarculaceae; genus JASFOZ01. Next base: position 4,559 of record JASFOZ010000307.1, on the reverse strand, counting down.
TGGGAGGTGTTTCCCTTCTGATCGTGCCCCAGAGGCTATATTTGAGCCTAAACTCTTTCACCCTAATGGCCGTCCCTTTTTTCATTCTGGCCGGGTTGTTGATGAACGCGGGCGGTATCACCAAACGGCTGGTGAACCTGTCCAGCGCCCTTATCGGCCACTTCCGGGGTGGATTGGCTCAGGTCAACATCTTGACCAGCATGCTTTTCGCCGGCATTTCAGGATCTGCTTCGGCCGATGCTGCGGCCATCGGCGCAGTCATGATTCCGGCCATGACCGAGGACGGATATGACAAGCCCTTTAGTGTGGGCGTGACCGCCTCATCGGCTTGTATCGGCCCCATTATCCCACCCAGCATAGTCATGGTAATCTATGGCTCTTTGACTAACCTATCCATCGCCGCCCTTTTCATTGCCGGGATCATCCCTGGAATCATGATCGGCCTGTCTCTTATGCTCGTGGTCTGGCTCTATGCCCGGAAACGAGGCTACCGTTCCAGTGACAAGGCTTCTCTCCAGCGGATCATGACTTGTCTTAAGGAGGCTTCCTGGGGCCTGTTTACGCCCATAATCATTCTGGGCGGCATTCTTAGTGGCGCATTTACCGCCACCGAGGCCGGGGTTGTAGCCTGCGTCTACTCATTTATCGTTGGCGTTTTCATTTACCGTGAATTGAAGTTCAAGCAACTCCGGGCAATAATAATCAACGCAGCTGTGACGACCTCGGTGGCGGTTCTTATTTTGGCAGGAGCGTCAATCTTTGGCTGGGTGTTGGCCTTTGAACAGTTTTCGACCATGCTGGTCAACTTTTTATCTGCCATAACCTCCAATCCCCAAGTGGTTTACATCCTGTTGGCAGCCCTTCTTTTCGTCGTAGGTCTTTTCATTGAAGGGCTGGCCGCCACAATCATCTTCATTCCCGCCCTGACTCCCATAGCCGCCCAGATGGGATACGACCCCATCCACTTTGCTTTGGTTGTCATTATTACAGTACTTATAGGCACCGTGACCCCACCGGTAGGCCTGCAACTCTATATCGCTTGTGCTGTGGCTAAAATTTCGATTTCCAAGGCCACGGTATGGGCTTTTGTAGGGGCAATGGTCTGCGTGCTGCTACTGGTCATCTACTTTCCACCCCTAACCACTTACCTGCCAAAATTGTTACTACGATGAAAAGATATCAGGAGGGATTTGCATGGATTCCGATAAGCTATACTCATTGATGGAAGAGCGCGGCCTGGATGCGCTTGCCGTATTCTCTCCGGAGAATGTCCTATATACTTGCGGCTGCCAGATCGATACCCAGAAAGGCATCCGGGACCGGTTGGCCGCCAGTGTATTCATTCCGGGCAAAGACCCGTCGCTAGTCCTTTGCAGCATCGAACAGGCACAGGCCGAAGAAGAATCATGGATAAAGGACCTGGTGCCTTATACCGAATTCGTTGAATCACCCATATCAGCGGTAATAAGAGGCCTGAAATCCAAGGGAGTGGGTAATGGCCGAATCGGAGTGGATCTGAGCTACCTGGCGGCCAGCTTCTATAATGAATTTATGGCTGGGGCGCCCCAAGCCGCTTTGGTGGATTGTTCGGATATGATGGTCCAGATGAGGGCCATCAAGACCCAAGAGGAGGTAAAGCATCAAGAGCGGATAACCCGCATCACGGTTAAGGTCATTGAAGATGCCTTTGCCGCGACTAAAGTCGGAGACACGGACACTGACGTTTACAAAAGAATCATACACGGCTTGGTCGATAATGGCGGCAAGCCTGACGTAGCCGTGGTGGCCGCCGCCGAGCGGGGCAGCGTGGCTCATCCCACGCCGGTCGATTATAAACTAAAGTCCGGCGACGTGATGCGGGTTGATATCGTCTGCTATTGGGGCGGCTACATGTCTGACGTGGCCCGGACCGTCTGCATCGGTGAGCCTAGCCAGAGGACCCGGCAGAATTACACCAAGCTGGCCCGAATTCAAAAAAGCATAATAGACATGGTCAAGCCTGAAATACCGGTATCGAGCCTTTATGATTTCTGCGCCGAGTCCTTTAAAAACGAAGGACTGCCCTTTGGCATGCCTCATATCGGACACGGCATGGGCCTTGAAATACACGAGTATCCCATGATTCATCCGGCCAATCACGATCCCGTCAAAGAGGGTATGGTGATCAATATCGAACCCCTGCTCATTGATCAGGAGCAGAGGTTTGGTTACCACATAGAGGATCTGGTGGAGGTCACTGCCGATGGAAGAAGGGTTTTAACCGGCACCACCTTCCCCATGGAGATACCGCTCACAGGCTGAAACACCTTTATTGGATTAGACAATCGCCTCAAAGGGCGCCGGAAAACCGATGGTTGTTTTCCGGCGCTTCCTTTTTTCTTGGCACTGATCCGGCCCTCACTCTAGCCGGCAGCGGAAATTTTCTCTTGACTGGTTATGTTTTTGATAATATAACGAACGCCGACGATCGTGCTGAAGGGGTGAGGGGGGCTTTTTAATGGAGATCGTTATAGTTAATAAAATATAGCGTCCTATATGCCCCATACATCTCAAGAAGGAGAACTAGGCCAGTCATTTATTTTTGGTCCGAGCTTTAAGGGCCCCAAATCCATCGCAGTATTTTTTATGCCTGATGTGGGAAGGGATTCATGGAAATTAACCCGCAAAAATACGATTCTATTGCCCGCAATATATTCCGGCCGATTTACCCGGTCATCGCAGAGCAGATCATTGCCTACACCGGTATTTCCAAGGGCGACTGCCTGGACATCGGCTGCGGCGGAGGATATCTGGGCCTGGCCTTGGCCCGTTGCAGCGGTTTGCGCATACATTTTTTAGATCCCCTTAAAGAAATGCTCGAAATAGTCAGGCGCAATGTGTCTGAGGAACGGCTAGAGGATCGTACCGCAATCTTACACGGTTCGGCGGAGGCTATTCCCCTGCCGGACGGGGCCGTGGACTTGGCTGTCAGCAGGGGATCAGTTTTTTTCTGGGACGATTTGGAAAGCGCGTTCCAGGAGATTCATCGGGTGCTCGCTCCGGGCGGCATGGCTTATATCGGCGGCGGATTCGGTTCCGCCAAATTGAAGCAGGAGGTTATACGCAAAAGAGAAGCCCAAAAAGGCGACGGGGACCGGTGGCAAGAAAACATCCGGCGCAATATTGGCTCGAACGCACCCCGGAAATTCAGAGCCGCCCTGAAGCGAGCTGCGGTTCCACTGAATGAAATCATCCATAACCAAGAGGTAGGCCTGTGGATCACCATAGCGAAAGCAAAGTAAGGCCCAGGTCTTGTTATATCTGTGAACGCCGCTGCCCTTTAAGTGAGGGTAAAACCGGAGCCTGCGGTTTGTATGAGCTGAAAGGCGGCCGCGTGATTGAAAGATTAGCCGACCACTATTTGGTGGCCTGCCCCATTTCAATCGAAACCATGCCAATGCTGCATTACTATCCGGGCGGCAAATTCCTGCAAATAAGCACCACTGGCTGTAACTTAAACTGCCCCGGCTGCATCTCCACCGTGATTGTGCGCGAGATGCCGCGCAACAGCCGGGCCCTTCAGCATTTGGATGCCCAGCAAGTGATTGACAAGGCCTTGGACAACGAGTGCTTGGGTATCGCCTTTCTTATGAACGATCCCTTGGCCTCGTTGCCCACTTTTCTGCGTGTGGCCGAGCTGGCCCGCACCAATAACCTTTTGGTGGGGTGCTCTTCCAATGCCTATTTCACGCCTTCTTCGCTGGAGCAGGTTCTGCCGTATCTGGACTTCATAAATGTGGGCATGAAGGGTTTTTCCGATCAATCATACCGGGCCTGCGGAGCCTCGGCCGGCATCAGGCCGGTGCTGGAAAACATCATGACGCTTTACGCGGCGGATGTTCACATCGAGATATCTTGTATTTTCAGCAGAGACAAGCAAGACGAATTGCGCAGCCTAGCCAATCACATCGCGGGCATTTCCCCCTACATACCAATGCAGATAATGCGCTTCATTCCCTTTGAGGGTGCTGACATCTCCCAAGAACCCAGCATCCGCGAAGCTGAAGATTTTTGCCAAGAACTGCACAGGAGCTTGGATTACGTCTATCTTTTCAACACGCCGGGCACCGAGTATCTGCACACCCTTTGCCCCGCTTGCGGCAGCGTGGCCTTGCGCCGCGATTTTTACGGCCCCATGGGGGCCAAGTTGATAGACGCGCCGCCGGCGTCTAACCAACCAATGCGTTGTCAACAATGTCAGTGCGATCTGGATTATGTGGGCCAGGCCAGTCAGGCTTCTTTTAAGGAGGGTGATTTCCAAGGCGGTTATCCTTTTACGCGCGCATTGGAAATGGTGGAGGCCATGCTCATCGCCATGGGGGTTGAGCGCAAACAGGATATCGCACAGGCCTGGGAATATCTCCTTAACCAATTCGGCCTGTCAAAGCTGCATCGAGATGTCCAGCATCCCCTGGCCTATATAGCGGCCTTGCGCCATTTCGGTCGTTTTGGGGGTGCAGACCGCCGGACAGAGGAACTGGCGGTTTATTTGGAAGACAGGCTGGAAGGCATCACCAGAG
>JASFOZ010000306.1:0-5666 GCA_050116255.1 Desulfarculaceae bacterium | reverse complement strand
GGTGGTGAGGGCGTGGGGCATGGTGAAAAAAAGCGGCGGCAAAACCGCTGCCATAGCCATCACCTTGTTTGCCCTGCCCTTTTTCCTGGGCGCTGTTTTCGGGCTGTATATCTTCGGGCAGTTTACGAGCACGGCCTCGGTCTTAATCTTCCTGGTGCTTTTGGCGCTCACCCCTATATTCCAGCATTTACTCAAAGCACCCACCGCCGGAGGACGGCGGCTCATGGATCAGATCGAGGGCTTTAAGATGTATCTCTCCGTGGCGGAAAAGGAGCGTTTGGAGGTTCTGCACCCGCCTGACAAGACGCCAGAGCTCTTTGAGCGCTACCTGCCCTATGCCCTGGCCCTGGGGGTTGAGCACCAGTGGTCAGAGCAGTTCGCCGATGTGCTGGAGCAGGCCGGCGCCGAACCCTATCAGCCCCGCTGGTACTCAGGCCGCTCCTTCAGCACCGAGGGCCCCAGCGGCCTGGCCGACGGCCTGAGCAGCTCCTTGGGCGGGGCCATCTCCTCCTCTTCCACCGCCCCGGGCAGCAGCTCGGGCAGCGGCGGGGGCGGTTCCTCGGGCGGAGGAGGAGGCGGGGGCGGCGGCAGCGGCTGGTGAGCTAGGCCAAGCTTCGCCTGAATGCCTAGCCGGCAGGGAAAAGGCGGCTTCTTTCGCAGCCTTGGGTGCACAGGCGCCCAAACCCTGCTTGCTTATCCTTAGGCTCACTGTAAGGCGTTGAGATTGCCCCGGGATCGTGGCAAGGGGGCAGCCTGCCCCTGGGCAACGATGTCAAAAGGATGATTGAGCATTCTGAAAGATAAGTTATACTAAATAATATGGTAATATGGATTATCGGTTCATTCTTTTAAGGAAAACGCCCCCCCAGATGAACGGCTAAAGCCTCAGGACGACGCCCAACCCTAAGCGGGCTCGTATCCAGGGCGACACACAACCTTGAAATAATCACGCACTGCGCCTGCCCCTGGATATGAAGCGGGATGAGAGACCGCAAAAGCCAAGCAAGCCATAAGCAAATCCAAGCGCAGTGCCCACCGGCTGAACTGGACCGTCCCGGGGCGAGCAATAAGAACCTACACCGGCGGCTGACTCAACTTGAAGAAAGATGCCGCCTCGCGGAATCCCAACTCCGATCTTTCCTAAAAAACACTCCTGATATGGTGGTGTTATACGATGCCCAGGGCCGTGCGCTCATGGCCAATTCTGCCTTCATGGATATGATCAGCCAAGTGACGCAGGGCCGGTTCCAGCTGGGCCAAAGCTTTGCAGACCTGCTGCCTGATTCGATTGCCAGGGAAAACCGGCGGCAGATGCACCGCCGGGCCATGGCCGGCGAGTCCTTTCGGGCCGAGTTCTCCCACTCCTTTGAGAGCGGCGCTGTGCGCTTTTATGAAGCCTCCTTTCAGCCGGTCATGGAAAAAGAAAGCGTCACCGGCTTTTGGGAGATATCCCGGGATATAACCGAGCGCAAACAATTAGAACATGAATTGAGCCGAAGCGCCCAGACCTACCGCACCATCTTCAACGCGGTCAATGACATGGTGATTGTGCACGACGCAAAAACCGGCCGCACCCTGGACGTGAATCAGACAACCCTGGACAACCTGGGCTGGAGCAAAGAGGAATTTCTCGTCCTGTCTCCCAACCAATGGAGCTCCCAAGAACCGCAATACTCCCTGGAAAACGCCTTCGCCCTGATCAGGAAAGCCGCCCAAGGTCAACCCCAGCGTTTCGATTGGCGGGTACAGGGAAAAAACGGTCAACGGAATTGGGTTGAAGTGACCCTGGCCAAGGCCCAAATCACCGGTCAGGACGTGGTGCTGGCGGTTACCAGAGACATCGATGAAAACAAGCGCTATGAAAATCAGCTGGCCGAGAGTGAAGAGAAATACCGCGCCCTGTTCGAACAATCCGGTGAGGGTATCCTGCTCATCAGGGACAAGATCATAGACGTAAACCAGGCGGCGGCGAACATCCTGAAAATGAAAAAAGAGGATTTGATCGGCAAGACCCTGGCCGACGCCGCGCCCGCGACCCAGGAAGACGGAAGGAACTCCATCCAGGCGCAGGAGCAGATCTGGCAACAGGCCCGCGCAGGCCGCCCCCAAAACTTCTCCTGGCGGATGTATGACGGGCAAGGCTCGCTGGTGGAGTTGGATGTTTCCCTGAAAAACATCTCATTGGGCGGACAGGCCACCTTGTTGGCCACCTGCCGTGATATAACCCGGCGCCAGGAGGCCGAAAGGGCACTGCGCGAAAGCGAAGAGCGCCTGCGGATTCTGTTCGACCAGGCGGCGGACGCCATTTACGTCTACAGGCCTGACGGCAGCCTGGTCCAGGTCAACCAGGAGGCCTGCCGGACCCTGGGGTATAGCCAGGAAGAGATGATGGGCTTAAACCTCACCGATATCCAGGCAGCCCGCACTTCCTGGGATGTGATTCGCCAGGCAGTTGAAACCCTAAAGCCGGGGCGTCACATCAACCTGGAAACCCGCTACCGGAAAAAGGACGGCTCCACCTTCCCGGTGGAGGTCACCCTTTCCCTCCTGGAGACGCCGAACGGCGTGAGGGTCATGGGGATAGTCCGCGACATCAGCGACCGTAAGCTGGTCGAAGAGGCGCTGAGACAATCTGAGGACCGTTTCAGGGTGCTTAACGAGGAATCCCCCTTAGGGATCAGCTTGATTGATCAAAAAGGCAGATACAAATATGTAAATCCAGCCTTTGTCAGGATGTTCGGCTACACCTTGGACCAGGTAAAAACCGGCAAGAATTGGTTCAAACTGGCCTATCCAGATGAGGAATACCGCAAGTCGGTTTTGAAGACTTGGAAAGAAGACCTGACCGTGTGCCCTCAGGGAGAGGCGCGGCCCCGCACCTTTGAGGTGAGGTGCAACGACGGCACCTACAAGACCATCATCTTCCGGCCGGTAACTACGGCCTTCCACGGTCAATTGGTGCTTTATGAGGACGTCAGTGAGCGCAAGCGGGCTGAGGAGGAAAAGGAACGCCTGGAGTCCCAACTCAGGCAATCCCAAAAAATGGAGGCAGTGGGAACATTGGCCGGGGGCATAGCCCACGACTTCAACAACATCCTGGCAGCCATAACCGGCTACTCGGAGCTGGCTCTGGAGCGCGCCCGTAGGGGCAATACCACCCCCAAGGAGTTGGAGCAAATACTTAAAGCCGCCGACCGGGCCAAGGAACTTATTCTGCAAATACTGGCCTTTAGCCGCACCGCGGAAACCGAACTGAAGCCTCTTAATCTCAACCGGGTGGTTACTGATGCCATCGCGATCATCGAGCGCACCATCCCCAAGATGATCGCCGTGGAGCTCAATCTCGCTAGAGACCTGCGGCCAATAAACGGCGACTCCTACCAGATCGAGCAGGTACTGCTAAACCTGGCCAACAACGCCAACGACGCCATGCCCGACGGCGGCAAGCTGAGCATCGCAACCAGCAATGCCTCGCTTGACCAGGAGTATGCAAACACCCACCTGGAGGCATCCCCCGGAGACTATGTGCTCTTGACGGTATCGGACACGGGCGAGGGGATGGATGACGAAACCTTGGAGCATATCTTCGAGCCCTTTTACACCACCAAGGGGGTGGGCAAGGGCACCGGCTTGGGTTTGGCTTCGGTTTACGGCATAGTCAAAAGCCACGGCGGGCACATTACCTGCCACAGCGAGCAGGGAAAGGGCGCTACTTTCAAGATTTATTACCCATCACTGAAGCCGGAGAGCCTGCCGGTTGAGGCGGAAAAGCCGGATTTTGATGTCATGCCGGGCGGCAGCGAAACCATCCTTTTGGTGGATGACGAGGAAACCATCAGGGATTTGGGCCAACAAATTTTGGCCGACCTGGGCTATAAAGTCCTGGTTGCCCAAACCGGAGAGGAGGCCCTGGACATTTTCCGTGAACAAGGGCCTGAAATCGACCTGACCGTCCTTGATATCAGCATGCCCGGTATGGGCGGCCACAAATGCCTCCAGGAACTTCTAAAGATCGACCCCAAGGCCAAGGTCATCATTGCCACCGGCTATTCGCGCAGCGGGCGGCTTAAGGGCACCCTTGATTCCGGCGCCGCCGGATACATTGCCAAGCCTTTCAGGCAAAGAGACCTGCTCCACACTATCAGGTCTGTTTTGGATGCCTGAGGCCACCTGCCTCTATGTTCCTCATAAATGCTAAGCTATAGTATCCCCAGGCTTTGTTTTGGCACCAGATCAGGCGGGCTGCCCATCCCCTCAAGGAGTGCGTAATCATGCGATCAGGCAAAACCCGGCCCTCGGACCCACTCAGGATGAATATACGTTTTTTTGCCGCCTTGACCCAGATTGCATTGCTGATTGTTCTGGCTTTGCTGGGTGGTTGCGGGCTCCCCTACTCCTTGATCCCCGTGGCCCCGGAACGCTTCACCTTCAGCAAACAGGGGCACACCCTGTCCATTCCCATACGCACCAGCCATCCCCTGGATACGGCCGGCAGCCAGCTTACCCATCTCATAATCGTGGTTCACGGCAGCGGCCTCAATCCGGACTCGTCCCTTAGGCGCGGGAAGAAAATCGCCGAAACCGTGGGACTGGATCTGAAAAATGTGATGGTGGCCGCCCCCCAGTTTCTCCAGAAAAGGGTCGGCCACGATGAGAAAGGGGTTCTGGTCTGGGACTCAAAATGGCGGGGCGGCGGGGAATCGCTTTCCATAAACAGCAACCATGACCTGCCCCGGGTCAGTTCCTTTGAGGTTCTGGACCGGCTGATACAAAGGATCGCCGCCCAGGGTTCCCTGAAACGGGTGACGGTCTTGGGCCACTCCGCTGGGGGGCAGTTCGCCCTGAGATACGCAGCCATCAACCGCATACACGATGACATGGCCCGGCAAAAAACCCATATGAATTATGTGGTGGCCAACCCCTCCAGTTACCTGTACCTGAACAAGGAAAGATACGCTTTTGAGGAAAAAGGCTCCATCAAGCCAATTCCCGGTCACCAGCTGGCCGGCTGCCCGCAATACAATAATTACAAATATGGGCTGGACAACCTGTACGGCTACGCCAAGTCCTTGCCAATCGCCAAGATCCGCCAGCAGCTCATGTCCCGGCCGGTGCTATTCCTATTGGGAACCCTGGACAACGAGCGCGGCAAAGGGCTGGACAAGACCTGCAGCGCCGACTGCCAGGGCGATAACCGGTTCGAGCGCGGGCTGCTCTACAAACATCACTTGCAAAGTCTGGCGCCCGCCGGACTAAAGAGCAGGCAACAATGGCTGGAGATCCCCGGAGTGGGCCATAGTGCCAGCAAGGTCTTTTACTATCCAGGCGTGGCCCAGGCGGCTTTGCAATCCAGCGATTAAGGTTTTCAAAGGCAAAATCCACAAAAGAGCCCGCCAGTTTGACACCGGCGGGCTCTTTTATTTAACTCAGTATCAGGCCAGGGAACCGAGTCCCCTTATTTTTGTTTTACTTGTGCTCGGTGTACTCCGCGTCCACCACATCGTCGTCCGCCTGGCCTCCGGGCCGGGCCTGCTGGCCGCCGGCGAATCCCGCCTCTGGTCCGGGCTGGGGTCCGGCTCCGGCCTGCTCAGCACCTCCCTGGGCGCTGTACAGGGCCTGGGCCATGGCGTGGCTGGCCTGCTGCAAGGCCTCGAACTGGGCGTCCA
>JASFOZ010000305.1:0-5671 GCA_050116255.1 Desulfarculaceae bacterium | reverse complement strand
AGCCGCCCTCATGGGGGTGAGCCTGCTCACCTGGCTGGCGGTGGCCTTGCCCCCCGGTTTTTTGGGCTGGAGCCTGGGCATCCTGGCCCTGGGGGTGGCGGCAGTGCTTTTCTCGCTTTCCCGGGGATTCGGCCGCATCCTGGAGCGGCTGCGCGCCTTTCTGGACAAGCGGGGAGGACGCTTGGGCGGCTGGCTGGGCCGGGCCCTGCAGGCCTATTTCGAGTACCGCAGCCACGGCCCCACCCTGGTCTGGTTTTTGGTGCTTTCGGTCCTGGAACAGAGTGTGCCCATAGTGGGCACCTGGCTCACCGCCCTGGCCTTTGGCATAGACCTCAGCTTAATCGAGTCCGCGGCAGTGGCGCCGGTGGCCCTGCTCTTCACCCGCATTCCAATCTCGGTTTCAGGTTTCGGGGTGGTGGAGGGGCTTTATGTGGCCCTTTTTGCCTTGGTGGGCCTTAATTACACGGACTCCTTCATCCTGGGGCTGATCGCCAATTTGTCCATCGTGGTCACCACCCTGCCCGGGGCCTTGGTCTATGCATGCGGAGGCTTGCGCACCGCTCCCTAAAGAGCCTCATTTGGCGATGGCATAGGCCTGACGCCGGGGATCAGCGCCGCCCATGAGCATGCCCCTTTCTTGGTCCACAAAAATGGCCTGGGAACTGCCCATGACCTCATCCCATTCCGGCAGGACCTGCACCTGGTGGCCCTTGGCCTTGAGCGCGGCCACGGCCTCAGGGGGGAAGCGGCCTTCCATGAGCAGAGCGCCATCGCTGTCAGAACGCCAGCGCGGGGCCTCCATGGCCTGTTGCACATCAGCGCCAAAGTCCAGCAGGGAGGTGGTTATCTGTATGATGGTCTGGGTCTGGCCGTCCGCCCCCGGAGTGCCCAACACAATGCAGGGCTTTTCATTTTGTAAGATCATGGCCGGATGCAGGGTGTGGTAAGGGCGCTTGCCCGGCGCCAGGGCATTGACATGGCCGGGATCCAGGCTGAAGCCGCACCCCCGGTTATGCAAGAGCATGCCGGTCTCTGGCACCATCACGCAGCTCCCAAAGGCCTGGTATATGCTCTGTATGAGGCTGACGGCATTGCCCTGGCTGTCCACCACGGCCAGATAGACGGTGTCGTCGCCACCAGAGGTGAATCGCCGGGGCTCCGGAGATGAGGCGGCGGAATCTGGGTCTATTCTTTGGGCCTGGGCTCGGGCCTGGCCCTTATCCAGCAGCTCCTTTATGGGCACGGGGTTCACATCCGGATCGCACACGTATTGGTCCCGGTCGGCAAAGGCCAGCTTCTTGGCCTCCACCATGAGATGGATAAGCTCGGCCTGATTCGGCCCCATGGCGGCCAGGTCAAAGGTCTCTAAAATGTTGACCTGCATGAGCAGGGCGATGCCCTGGGAGTTGGGGGGATGGGTGCATATTTCATAGCCACGGTAGCCGGTTCGCAAGGGTTCCACCCAATTGCAGGTATGCCCGGCCAGGTCTTCTTCAGAGAACAGGCCTCCCTCGGCGTCAGAGAAATTCACCAGGGCCCGGCCCAGCTCGCCCCGGTAAAAGGCGTCCGGGCCTTGGGTTGCCAGGGTGCGGTAGGTCCGGGCCAGAAGGGGCTGGACCAGCAGATCGCCGATGGCCGGGGTTTCACCACCCGGGAAAAAGGTCCTGGCCGCTGCCGGAGACTTCATAAGCAGGGGCCGGCGCTGCTCCATGGCCAGGCGCAGGTCTGAATAGACCGGAAAACCATTTTCCGCGTAGGCAATGGCCCGGGGCAAAAGCTGCTCCAGGGTCATGGTGCCGTACTTATCCAAGGCCGCCTGCCAGCCGGAGATAGTCCCTGGCACGGTGGCGGTGAGAATGCCGGCAAGGGGGACGGCATCATAGCCCTGATTTTTATAAAATTCGATGCTGGCCCTTGATGGGGCGCGGCCGCTGGCGTTAAGAGCGGTTAGTTCGCCGGACTCAGCCATATAAATCAAGGCGAACAAATCGCCGCCGGGTCCGCACATATGGGGGCGCACCACGGTCAGGACCAGGTTGGCGGCAATGGCGGCGTCCACTGCGTTGCCGCCTGCTTCCAGAATTGAAGCGCCTGCCTGGGCGGCCAAGGGATGGTCGGCGGTGATCATCCAGCTGGTTCCCATGAGCAAGGGGCGGTGAGTATCAAAGTGCTTGGCCATGATTTTTCCTCTCCAGCGGCGATTTGGTTCGCCCTGTGAATGGCGCGGCCTCGCCGCAGCCTGACGGCTCTTATACTTTTTATGCAGGTATAGTGCAAGCCATAGATCTAAAAGGCTACAGTCAACATCATCATCTGAAAAGAGCTTGCCTTGAGGCAGGATCATTTTAGGCAAATGTACCAGATCACCCAGGGCCTGGAGAAGATACGCCCCGGATGTATCTGTCTAATTAAAATCCGGCAAGGGTTCAGGACGGTTAAGATCAGATGCCAGAGCGGAGTTGGCCCACCTTTACTAGTATTTTGGTATCGCCGGTTTCGCGGTCCTCTATCTCTATTTCCCGGGCCGAGAAGTTGGACTCCTTTTTAGAGAGGGTCAATCTGGACCGGGGGCACTTGATCTCCGTGGTGGGGGCGGCGCTTCCGCGCACATCCAGATACACGTTCCCGGAATGTAAGAGAGACTCAATTTCCTTGAGCTTGTCCATGGCCAACTGCCGTTCAAAGTATATGTCCTCCAGGCGCTGCGATCCCTTTTTGACCTCCTCCATAAGGCCTGCCCGAATCGGCTTTACCATATCCACCTGGGCCAATAGGTTGGTGCGGTTGGCTTCTTGCTCTGGGTCTTTGAGGGCGGCCAGCATACCGCGTAATTCATCTTCAGCCCCTTTGAGTTCCTCTTTTTGTAACGCAACACTTTGGGAAAGGTCTTCTTCTTCTTTATCCAAGGCCGCGAGCATCTTGCGTAGGTTGTGAACCTTTTGCTCGTACTCGGAGCTGGCTCCGATTTCAATCCGAGTGGCGTCCGTGCCCGAGGAGATGACGTCGCCGGTGGTTACTCCGCGCACCGCCGACACCTTGCTGTTGACGATGCGGCCTTCACTCTGGGAGATGATTACTCTGCCTTCGGTTTTTACCAGGCTTTGCACTATCTCGCTTTCAACAACCACATCTCCCTTGGCAATTACCTTGGAATCCCTCACAAAGCGGGCGGTCATCTTACCGCCCGAATTTATGGTGGCCCCCATGATGCCGCCCAAAACCGTCAAACTCTCGGAGGCCTCCACCATGCTGCCCGGTTCCAATTCGTTGACTTCTACGTTTTTGGCCTTTACCTTGAAATCGTTCAGTACAGCGCCGGTTACTCTGACCATACCGGGGAACTCGATGTGGCCGGTGTGAAAGTCAACGTCACCGTGTACCTCATACAGCTCCATAACCTCGAATTTGTCCGGTTCGGGCTGGGTGACCAGGCCTTGCACCGCCGCCACCACCACCTGTCCCTCCTGCTCCAACTTTGAGCCCTTACCCCCTCTGATGCGCTGACGCCGGACTTTGGGAGGTTTTATTTTTTTCCCAAGGATGTCACAACCCAGCTTTCCCTGCACCGCCGGTATGAGCTCAGCCAGCACTGTGCCCGGCTCCACCAAGGGAAGCGGCCCTTTGTCTCTGAAGTCTATATGCCCGGCTTCGGTGAGGCGCCCGATGCGTGAGGTTTCAATCTTCACCTTTTGCTCTATGCGGGCGTCTTGCCCAAGCGAAGGTTTGGTTCCTTCCGCAACCACCAGCCCATCCAAAGAGCCGCCCTTTGTCAGGATTTCTATGGCCTTGCGCACATTGCTCACCACGACCCCGTGTTTTACTCCAGAGGTCTTGAGCAGAAGTGTGACCGCATCCTGCACGGCTTTGGCATCTTTAGCTTGTTCAAGCTTCCCATAAATGCGTGCGGTCATGCGGTCATCTGAAATACGCAGATCCAGGCCCTTGGTGGGGGATACCTGTTCCTCTGCTTTTTCAGGCCCTTTTTGATTGGGGGGAGTGGATTCGCTCATTGTCACTCCGCTGAGCCGAAGTTGCGGTTATTGGATTATACTACTTATCCATCCTCATAAAAGCCGGATTATTTCACCAATCCTAAGAGAGTGTCCCCGCCGGTGGCAAAGATCCCGGCCACGCATCCGGTCATGACCGTAGCCAGAACCGCGGCCCACAGGGCCTTTAGCCCTAAACGGGAAAGTTCACCCATGCGGCCCGGTACCAGGGCTCCGAAGCCGCCCACGAATATGGCCACCGAGCCGATGTGGGCGAACCCACACAGGGCGTAGGAGGCCACCAAGGCGCTGCGGGCATAGGCCAATTTCCCTTGCGCCAGCAGTCCGGCCAGATGGCTGTAAGCCGGCACCTCGGTTACCAGGGCCCTTTCCCCCAGCAGCTGGGCGACATCATAGGCATCAGCCCAAGGCACCCCCATGGCCAGGGCCAAGGGCCAGGCGATGTATCCCAAGATAGTCTCGAGTTTGATCCCCCCCAAACCGATCAAACCTCCCAGCCATCCCAGGATGGAATCGCAAAGAGCCACTAATCCCAGAAAACTGATTAAAAGGGCCACAATACCCACCAGCAGCCTGACCCCGTCCAGAGACCCTTGGATGGCCGCTTCTATGAAACCGTCATGCCGCCCCAGGCCTGGCTCCACGGTGCGCCTGGCGGTTAAGGGTTCGCCGGTCTCGGGCTCCATCAGCTTGGCCACCACAATGGCGGCCGGCGCCGAGATGATGGAGGCGCTTACCAAATGGCCGGCGATATTGGGAAACTGGTCTTTTAACATCAACACATAAACGCCCAGGACGGTGCTGGCTACGGTGGCCATGCAGGCGGTCAAGAGGCAGAAAAACTCAGACCGGGTCAGGTCCTTGAGGTAAGGCCGAACCATGCCTGCGGTCTCCACCCCCACAAAGATGGTGCTGGCCGCCCCCAAGGACTCCGCCCCGCTGGTGCCCAGGGTGCGCAGGAATATACGGGCGAATAGCTTGACCACCCTTTGCAGAATACCGGCTTGATATAGCAAGGCGCTTAGGGCCATGAAAAAAATAACCGTAGGCAGCGATTGAATGCCCAAGATGAAGCCCAGGGATTTCACTCCGCCGGGGCCTGTCTGGCCCGGACCCAAGGCCAGGGGGCCGAAGATAAAGTTGATGCCCGCCCTTGCCGAGTCCAGAAGGTCGACCACCAGGTCATTTATCCAGAGAAGAACCCCCCGGCCGGCGGGAAGTAAAAAAACCAATATTCCCATGACCAACTGCAGGCTGAGTCCCCAGGCCATGGTGGACCAGCGCACCTGCCGCCGGTTTCGCCCGGAAATCCAGGCTAGGAAACAGATAGCAAACAGTCCGGCTAGACTCACCAGGTTGTAGTGCCAGGAGGCCTGTTGCATGGTTTCCTTAATTTCTAACAGCCGTTGATGTACAACCAATTTGGCGGGCCCATAAAGGCCCGCCAAATTGGGCAGGCCCTAAAAGCCAATCAATTTGATCAACATGGCAATATCAACTACCTCCCCAAAAAAGAGCGCTTTTTGGGGTTGAGTAGTGATTTGGCCATATTGGGGTTGAAAAAGGCTGCGACGACCTTTTTCAACACCGTAACAGACTCCGCATTGTAACATTTAGCGCAAAGAAAGTGCAGCCATAATCCCATCCTCATCGGCCCAGCC
>JASFOZ010000304.1:0-5684 GCA_050116255.1 Desulfarculaceae bacterium | reverse complement strand
AGGCGCGATGGTGCCGCCTTTGCCCGTGGGGATGACAAGTATCTTGCCCGCCACCAGGGTTCCGGCCAGAGGATGGCCGTGCAGATTCAGGCGTCCTGTGTCCGGGTCAAAATCCCCGATAAAGGAAAAGGGATCTTCCAACACCACCGCCTCGGCGCTAACATCTCCGGGATTGATGATCCTTCCCTTAAGTTCCATGACTATGTCCTTCCCTTGGATTCCATCACCGAATCCAGGCAGGCCTCCACGTCGTCGACCCAGGTCTTGACCGCACCTTTGGTAAGGTTGGCGATGTAGTGGGCGGCCTTGAAAGAGCTGGTGCCCACTACCTTGGTCCCTGGGGGCAGGGGGGCGTCCGGGATGGTGGCCATGCAGGCATTGGCGAAAACGCCGCCAGCCGCTTCGATGGCCTGGGCATATCCCATCTGTCTGGCCAGCTCCTGGGTCTGATAAGCGGTGCCCACCCACAGCCGTTTGCCCGGGGCCAGTCTACGCCCCTTGATAGAGCCGGCTATGGCCCCTATCTCGTTTATGGTGCAGTGGGAACAGCCGAAAAGGGCCAGGTCGGTTTCCTGCCCCTTACGGGCATACATCTCACGCGCCTGCTGCAACTGATCCGGCCCCACCTCCAGAACCGCCTCCGGGGACTTTCCGCCCAGGGCCTGATCCAGGGTAGGGGCCTCAGGGGTCACCCCCACCACGTGGCACAAGGGCACCGAGCCGCTGACCGACAAGGGAGGAAGCAGGTAGCGCAAATGGTCAAAGCCCAGGCCGCCTGCGTTGTCAATGGCAACATTACTGGACTGGGCCCGGGAGCCGATCCAATAGCCGATGGCTCCCAGGTCAGCCGGCCCCATGCCTTGCACATCCAGGCCCTTGATGTTGACCAGCACCTGCGCCTTGCGGTTGTCATCCTGCAAAAGGCCGTAATAGGGCGTACGCCCGGTTATGGCGCCGGCCAGGTTGACCACGGTGCCGTCGCGGTTGGTTCGCGCGCCGAAAACGGAATTGGTCATGATTTGCAGGCCAGTGCCGATCCAGGAGACGCAATCACCGAATCGGGCCACGTTTCCCACCAGCATGGGCAGGCAGGTATAGGTCTGATAGAACCCGGCCCTTTGATAGACCTCCTGCCTCTTTTCATGTATGGGCATCTCCTGCTCGGCGAAATCGGCCGGGATGCCCATCTTCTGCCAATTGCGCAGGCAAAAGGCAGACATGGTGGGGTGTTGGGTGGTGAAGACTCCGGTTTCATCGACGCCTTCGGTCAATTCCTGGAGCAGGCCCAGGGGCTCCTTGGGCATGGTGTGCGCCGAAGATAAAGGCACCATCTTCTTTGCGCCCATGGCCTCGCCGAACTTGACCAGCAGCTCCATACTGCGCTGCCGGCCAGGCCCGTATTTGCCTGCGAGCATTTCTTTTTCGTATTGATCCAGTTTCATGGCTTCGCTCCGCCCGGCAGACCCATGCCCCCAACTATCCCTGCGCCGGCGCTAATCCTGGCCGGGCAGGGGATTGCCGTCCTTGTCCATACACTTGTAGTCGTCATGCACGTTGTGGGTGTGCACCCAATCGCCCGTTTTTATGGCCTGGGTGGCGCTGCCGATGATCTCGCCGTATTTGAAGACAGGCTCTCCGGGCGCTATGTCCACAATGGCGATCTTGTGCCCAAAGGGGGTTTCTTGGTTGCACTGGTAGGTGGCCTTGCCATCCGCCAGATTTACGGTCACCTCCTCACCGGCATCACAGGCCGCCAGCAGGGTGATGACATTGTCCTTATCCGATATTTTTTTGGCGTACTTAGGCATAACAGCACTCTCCCGCCTTAGATGACTGGGCCTCTGATCAAAATTTCCATACTCTCGGTGCCCAGGATTTCACACTTGGTTAAACGGCCGTTGGCTACCTCCAGCAGGTACTCCATCACGCGGCCGCCGGCTGCTTCCACGGTCTCGGTCTCTTCGATGACCGAGGCCACATCAACATCAATGTGTTCGGCCATGGTGCGGTTGGTGTTGGCGTTGCCGCAGATTTTTACAGTGGGCATGATGGGGTGGCCGGTGTCCGCTCCCCGGCCCGTGGTGAACAAATGCATAACAGCCCCGCCCGCGGCCGAGGCAGTGAGGTTTTCAAAACCGTGTCCCGGGAAGTCCATGATATAGCGGCCGGGCTTTTGCGGGACCTGTTCCGCATATCCCAGGGCTCCCTGGATGGGGACGCTGCCGCCTTTGGCATTGGCGCCCAGGGCTTTTTCCACCAAGGTGGTGAGGCCACCGGCCACATTGCCCGCGGTCATCTGGCAACCCCTGGTGTCAGCGCCCATGGCCAGGCCCCTCATATATAGATCGCGCACGTAATCCACGATCTTTTCGCCCTCGTTAGGGTCTACGGCCAGTTTTTTAAGGGCGTATTCGCCGCCCATGATGTCGCAGACCTCGCCCTGGATGAAGCGGCCGCCGTCTTCGGTGACCAGCCGGCAGACTTCGCCGGTCACCAGGTTTGCCGATAGGCCCGAGGTGGTGTCCGAGGAACCGCACTTGGTGCCTAAGACCAGGTGTTCTGAGCCTGCTTTTTCCCTGCCTACGCGGCTCACCTGGGAGACCAGGCCCACCAGCTTGTGCATGGCGTTGGTCATGGTGTTGATCATGCCGCCGATCTCGTGCATAACCACCATCTCCACCGGCTTGCCGGTTTGTTTGATCCCTTCGTAGATCTCCTCCGCCTTGACCATTTCACAGCCCAGGCCAACCACCAGGGCCGCTCCTATGTTGGGGTTTTGGGCCAAATTGGTCAGGGTGCGGGTCACCGTGTCGGTGTCGCGGGGAGGATGCAGGCAACCTTGATCGTGACGCAGGGCCTTGGTGCCCCTGATTAGTGACTCCAAATTGGAGCAAAGGTTGTTTACACATCCTGTGGATGGGACCAAGCCAACATAATTCCGGGTGCCGACTTTTCCGTCTGGTCGAGGATATCCGTAAAATTCCATTGGGTTATACCTCACTTGATTGTTTTAGGGCCCTGGACGTGAAACGTCAGGGTCTTGAACACCGTCCTGCCTAAAATCAAGCCGGTTGGGCATGATTCAGCAGTTCGGACTGGTTTTTAATGCTTTCGTTTAAAATTTCGTGAGTACGTTCCACATGCGTCTTGAGCATGGTTTTGGCCAGGTCGTAATCGCCATTTTCCAACAAATCCACGACCTCCAAGTGCCCATGCACAGATTCGCTATTACTGCCCGCCAACCTCAGGTAGAGCACCTGGTAGCGGGCCAGGTTATATCCGATGACTTTGTAAAAACGGAGAAGGAAAGTATTTTGAGCGAGTTCCACCAATCGGTAATGGAAGTCGGAAAACGCCTTCCAATACAAAAGCCAGCCATTGGCATCCTCAGGAGGAGGGGGCTGAAGGTCTCGAGACTCTTCCACTGATGCCATTAATAGGCTGAAATCACGGATATTTTTCTCGCCGAAAATCTCCACGGCATGGGTTTCCACCATGGAACGGGCCGAATAGATCTCATTGAGGCCTTCAAGCGAAAGTGGGGTCACGAAAGCGCCTCGCCGGGGGATGCTTTCGACCAAATAATCCCTGGCAAGAGTGCGTAGGGCCTCTCGCAAGGGTGGGCGGCTGATGCCCAGAGCCTCGGATAGCTCAATCTCGTTAAGCCGCTGACCTGGTTTGAGTTCGCCGGTGATAATTCTCTCGCGCAGATGCTGTACGGCGCTTTCCGTGACCCCTAAAACTTGCATAGTCACTCACTTGCAGGCAGTTTATGTCTATTGTCTACAATAGTCTTTATTACAATTCCATGTCAAGTGAAATTATGAAATTTTCTTGCGCGTTACCGCTTATAGTGGCAGGGCTCACTTTTTATCATTGTTGGAAAAAGAAGTGGAATCAGGACATGGCCTTTTTTTATACTTACGAGGCCGAGCCAAAAAAGAGCTGATTTCTCCTGATTTTCGCACAATAGGGGAGGGTGCATGCAGATTCGCTGTGTCATCGTGGACGATGAACCCCCGGCTGTGGATGAACTGCACCATATCCTGTCCGGGGTGGAAGATGTTCAGGTGGTGGCCACGGCCGGATCAGCCACCCAGGCGGTGAAGGCAATCAAAAAGTTCGAGCCTGATGTCGTGTTTCTGGACATCGAGATGCCCGGCGAGAACGGTTTTCAGGTGCTTCAGGAAACCGCTTCCTTTCCCAACCCGCCCTTGATAGTGTTCTCCACTGCCTACGATCAATATGCGGTGCGCGCCTTTGAGGAGTGTGCAGTGGATTATGTACTAAAGCCGTTTTCCGAAGAACGCATCCATAAAAGCCTGGACCGGGTCCGGGAAATCCTGGCATCCATGGACCAGGGCAGGGATCTGCGCGATGACATCCGGTCCTTGATCGATAGCCTGGGCGCTTCCCTGGGAAGCCTAAAGAGAATCTCGGTGCAGAGTAAGGGCCGTATACTTTTATTCGACCCCAGCGACATAGTCTTCTTTCAGACCGAGGACCGGAAAGTGATGGTGTATACCAAGGAAGGCAAATACATCAGCAAGCAATCGGCCACGCTCACTGAATTGGAAAAGAAACTTACGCCGCTCAACTTCTTTAGGACCTCCAGAGACTGCCTGGTCAACCTGGCTCACATAAGGGAGGTCATCCCCTGGTTCAATGGCCGTTATCTGCTGCGTTTGGCAGACAAGGAGGCCACTGAAATCCAAGTCGGCCGCAGACGGGTCAAGGACCTTAAGCTGAGAATAGGCATGTAGCTTGGCGGCGGTCCCTATTGCCGTTCAAACTCCAAAAACCGCCGCTCAACCAGCCTTAACCACCGCTCAGGCTTTTTGGTTTGCCCAAGCAGCCGGCAGCCTGATAGTCTAAGTCGGCTTTAGTGCTAAAAAAGAAAAAGCCCGCCCCACCGGCCGCCAGGCCGGCTTGCTTGCCGCTGCCCATGCAGGAGTGGTTCAATGAACGCCGCCGAACTTCTGCTCAGACTGGTGCAGAGCGCCGGTGTCATCGTCATGGCGGCCTTTATCCTCTTGTCTTGGGGGGCCTTCCGCAAGCTGGTCCTCAAACAAACCAACTACACTGAAAAAGCCGTATTAATCGTTTTCTTCGGCGCCTTCGGCATCCTGGGAACCTACTTGGGCGTCCCCATCCTGGGCGGCATCATCAATATCAGGGCCATAGGGGTCATAACCGGCGGCCTTTTTGGGGGACCGGTGGTGGGCATCGGGGCCGGGCTTATCGCCGGGGGCCACCGCTGGCTTATCGACCTGGGAGGGTTGAGCGCGCTTCCCTGCGGGCTTTCCACCTTCTTAGAGGGCGCTGGCGCAGGGATTATTTCCATCTTTTGGAAGCACAAGGTGCTCGATTGGAAACGGGGCGCGCTGTTTGCCGCAGTGGCAGAGTCGGTACACATGCTTATCACCTTGATCATAGCCAGACCCTTTACCGAGGCGGCGGCGCTGGTCAGGGCCGCCTCCATTCCCATGATCATGGTCAACACCCTGGGCGTGGGCCTGTTTGTTCAGATAGTTTGGTTTGTGCTGAGAGAAAGGGAAAGAAGGGCCTCCAACCAGGCCCATAAGGCGCTTGATATCGCCAATCGCACCGTAAGCCATCTGCGCTCAGGGCTGAATCTGGAGTCTGCCCACGCCACCGCCGGCATAATCTACAAACACCTGTCC
>JASFOZ010000303.1:0-5692 GCA_050116255.1 Desulfarculaceae bacterium | reverse complement strand
GTAGGAAGAGAACTTGGGCATCGTGCTAATGGGACGGTCTTAGCTGGGGGGGAATGTGGTGGTTCATTGGATCCTATTTTGGGGCCAGATTTTAAGGCCAGATATCAAAAGGACATGGAAAAAGTTAGGCGAGCGGATGAGAAAAACAAGTTGAAGTTCATGGAAAAGGCAGATCGTCGGAAACGTTTACAGAATGATATCGAGCACCTAGAGTCAGCCCTAGAGGCTGAGGCCGATTTGTTCGTCACTTCAGACTTTGCGCTCATTGGTAAAGTTAAAAGCGTTCCTCGTCGAGAGGTTGAATTAAGCCCGCAAATTCGTAAGGCACAAGAAATTATATGCACCGCCAGCGAAGCCCTTGACCGTATCAGATCGAGCCAGGCCATTTGATAGAGGCACACGACAGGTACTAAACTTTTTTGCCTCTCCACGCTGGACCGATGCTGCAATGCTAACCGAGTAGAATAAACAAGCAAACATCCGATCACCGATCAGGCAGCCCCTGATAGTCTTCGAGCAAGCCCGTGCTAGAATATGGCCAATCCCAGGTAACTTGAAATAATGAAAAAGGGTAATCGTTATGAGTTTACCACATTGGGAGTATTTTCTAGCGCTGGATAGTGATCTCGCCAAGTGTGCGAGATATGTCGAGCCTGTAGAGGATAATTATTCGACTTATTCCATTGAGTTTGCGCGACTCATATTAACCGCAGGCTCTGAGATAGACGTCGTTGCAAAAGAATTGTGTGAAGAGATTGGCGAAAAGTTGGAAAAAGAAACAATCGGCGAATATTGCAAGGTAATAAAGGGAAAGTACCCAAAAATCACAAACTGTGTAGCAAGTATTCCTAGATGGGAAATAAACAACTGGAAGCCCTGGAAAGACTGGAGACCTAAAAAATCCCCAAGCTGGTGGGAAGTCTACCAAGACGTAAAGCACCACCGCGAAAGCAATTACTCCGAAGCAAACCTCTGTAATTCGATCATGTGTCTGATGGGCCTTTTTGTCATGCTCCTATTTTATTACAAAGAGAAATACGACGAGATCAAACACATGGGGGTCTATCCTGGGCTCATCAGACCAAAAGGCCTTGGTACATCACCTGGGGGATATCTTTACTTGAAATACAACCTCGACTGCTGATTAACGACTGCGTTCTGACTGATATAAGGGTGATGGCGGGTAAACAACAAAAAAAGGCGGCCAGGCAATCACCTAACCGCCCATTTTGGTCTTTTTATTGGTCGGGACGACTGGATTTGAACCAGCGACCCCTTGAACCCCATTCAAGTGCGCTTCCAGACTGCGCCACGTCCCGACCGAGAGCTAATTTTTTACCACCGCCGTCTGATACTGTCAATCGTGTTGGACACTTTGCCAGATCAATCGCAGGTCAATTTCCGATCAACTGCAATAGGGACGCCTCCAGGGCCTTCAGGGCCAGGGCCAGTTCCCCGTTAACGCGGCGGGGTTCGGCAAACCAGCACTGCTCAGCAGCTTCATCTGCCTTATCCGGCGCATTGCCCTCCAGCCGGGCCGCCTGGGCAGAGAGCACCACAGGCCCCAGCATGAAGATCGGCGACAGGACCTCTTGCAGATGCTCCAAGGTGGCCTCAGTTGAAGGATGGCTGCTGATTAGCCCGGATAGGGCTCTGGTCAAGCGCAGCAGGGTCCAAAACTCCAGGCCCCGGGCGCCCCGCCTCCACAAAGGCATGGCCGGGTGGCGGGGACGCCATAGACCCAGGCGCCAGCCCTGGTCCCATAAGGCCTGGGCCTGATCGCCCAGGTCGGCGGCCGTGCGGGCCGGGCCTGCGAGCGGCGGCTTGGGCTGCACGCCCAAGACGCGGGGCTCTTGGTCCAGCCACTCCTGCCACAGGTTTTGCAGAACCCTCTTGCCGTTGGGATCGCCAGGGGTGTCGAAATGGAGGTAGCTGAGCAGCACCGTCCCCTTGCCGCAGGAGGCCTGAATCACCGCCGGCAGCCCTTGCAGAGACGCCGGGTTGAGGCGCATGCCATAGTCTTTCTCCAGCCCTTCCCATTCCTGGGGACTGACGCCGTTTACCTCAAGGTCAGCGCTGTACATGCCTGGGGCCGGACCCTTATAACGCGCCAGCACCTGCACCCGGCTCTGGTTGACCGCCTCGAACTGGCTTGGCCACCAGATTGGCAAGGGAACCGGCGGTATTAGTCCCTGCCATAGGGGATGCTGCTGGGCCTTGGGCCCTGGGGTGCAGAAAACCGGCCCGCTCAGGTTGGGCAGCCGCTCCTCGGGCGCGGCCCGGCCTAGGGGCGCCAGGCCCAGGCCTTCTTCCACATCCAGGGCCAAGCCCGCACCCCCGCAGAGGCCGAAATAGACCCCGCCCGTCTCGACGAAACGGCGCACAGCCTCCAGCCCCTCGCGGCCCAGGGCATCCCGTTTCAAGGCAGGCCACCCGCCGGGCACCATCAGGACCTTGGTTTCATGGAGTTGGCCTGCCCGGATCTGGGCGGCGGTGATGGGGCTGAGGGCCAGCCCTGCCTGGGTGCAGGCCTCCCAGGCCATCAAAGACCACAATCCTCCCGAATCCCAAAAGACCCGGGCCGCTTGTGGGTGCTTATTCATAATGCTTGGGTTGTTATTGATGGACCCCGCCCACCACAATGCTGGGGATGCGTAGGGTCGGCTGGGCGTCGCCCACCGGGGCCCCCTGTCCGTCTTTGCCGCAGGTGCCCAGGCCAAAGCCCAGATCAGTTCCTACCAGATCTATCTGCCGCAATACCTGGGGGCCGTTGCCGGTGAGGGTGGCCCCGCGCACCGGCTCGCCGATGCGGCCGTCCTGAATGAGGTAGCCTTCCTGCACCTCAAAGACAAAGTCGCCGTTTACGGTGTTGACCTGGCCGCCGCCCATTTTTTTCACCAGCAGGCCCCGGGGGGTGCGGCTGATAATGGAATCAGGGTCTTCCTTGCCGGGCACGATAATGGTGTTGGTCATGCGCGGGACCGGACGGTGGCGGTAGCTCTCGCGGCGGCCGTTTCCAGTGGGCTTCGCCCCCATCTTAAGGGCCGAGAGCCGGTCATGCATGTAGCCGGTGAGCTTGCCGTCTTGGATCAGGACATTGCGGCGGCTGGGCTCTCCTTCATCGTCAAAGCCGAAAGAGCCGCGTTTGCCGGCCATGGTGCCGTCATCCACCACCGTGATCAGGGGGCTGGCGACTTTCTGGCCCACTTTCCCGGCGTATACACTCATATTTTCATTGACGATGTCACCTTCCAGGCCATGCCCCACCGCTTCATGGATCATGGTGCCGCCGGACGAGCTGTGCAGCACCACAGGCATGGCGCCGCCCGGAGCCGGTCTGGCCTCCAAGGTCATGACCGCCCGGGTGGCCGCCGCTCTGGCCGCTTCCTCCGGGCTCTCCTGGTCAAAGATCTCAAGGCCGCAGGAGCCGCCGGTGACTTCGTAGCCGGTCTGGACCACGCCCTTGTCCTCGGCTATGCAATGGATCACCAAAATGACCTGCACCCGCCGGTCTTCGGCTTCCACGCCTTGGGAATTGATTATTCTCACCTGCTGCACCCGGTCCAGATAGCTCACCCGCACCTGGCGCACCCTGGGATCAACCTTGCGGGCGGCGGCCTCAGCCGCGCGCACCAAATCCACCTTTACTTTGGTGGTTGTATCCTGGGGATGTTTGACCACCTTATTGATCAGGCCCGGCTGTTGAGGCTGAGAAGATGCCAGATCAGGAGGGGTTCCTTTGGCCATAACAGCCAGGTTTTGGGCCAGAGGCATAAGGGCTTTGTTGCTGAGCTCATTGGCATAGGCGAAGGCGGTGCGGTGGTCATAAATAAGACGGAGACAGGCCCCCCGGTCCATTCCCGCGATCACCTTTTCCACCACGCCGTCGTCCATCACCACTGCCAGGCCGCTGCTCTCTTCCAAAAAAAGCTCTGACAGTTGCCCGCCGCGGGCGAGGGCCGCCTCCAAAATAGGACTGGCGTTTAGCTCCCCAAACATAGTATTCACCTAAGTAGGGTTTTGATTCATGTTAACAGGTCAAAGCCCGGTGCGGTCCGCGCCAAAAATAGCACAGGGCTTGATCCCGGTCAACGCGGCCCCAAGGGCTGTTTAAACGTTGACAAAGCGCAGCGGACGATTTTAATATCTCGCCTCGAAGGCAAATAGGGGATGCGGCATTGATGAAGCGACATTACATAGTGATTATACTGGCCATTTTGATACTGGGAAGCTCAGTGCCCGGCGCTGCCAAGGAGGCCAAAAAGGCAGTGAACTTAAGTGTCCTGGAGGCCTGGCAGATGCTGGCCCAGGAGCCGAAAACCACCTTTATGGTGGATGTGCGCACCCGGGCCGAGTATGCCCTGCTCGGGCATCCGCCCGGAGCCTATAACATCCCCTGGCGTATGGCCACCACTGACTTCCAGATTAAGGGTGGGCCTTATAGCGGCGGCAAGGCGCCGATGACCGGTTACCAGCTAAGCCCTAAGCCTAATCCGGACTTTGTGGAGGTGGTCAAATCGCTCTTCAAACCCAGCGACCGGTTGATCATTTTATCGGCTAAAGGAGATCAGGGCGCCGAAGCGGCTGATGCCCTGTTCGCGGCAGGTTTCAAGAAGGTCTTTTGTATACGCCACGGCTTCTCAGGCGATCCCCTTAGGTCTCAGGAACAGGATGAACTGGCCCAGAAATTCTCGCCCTATTTCGGCTTAAGCGGCCGGGTCAACGGCTGGCAATACTGGGGCCTGCCCACAACCATGGAAATGAACCCACGCTATATCTATCCTCCTGATCTCAAGCGCATGCAAAACCAAAAATAGCCCAGCCTTGCCTCCTCAAACATCCTTAGTTCTCAGCAAAAGGCGCTGTTGTTGAGTAACTGAGCCTGGAAACGGCCTTTGACTATAGGGCCTTCATGGGCTAGCCTGGCATGTGGTGAATGCAAAGGAGGCTGCCATGAACCAAAGCCTAACTCAATTGGCCCAGGCCCTGCGCGAAGAGTTGGAGAGCATCCCCCAGGAGATGCGGCAAGACAACGTTAATCGCCAAGCCTTGATTTGTTTTTTGGCCAACGCAGTACGGCAGATGGGATTAACGCCGGTGCCGGCTTGGAAGCCGCCCAAATCCACCCGCGAAAGCATCGATTTGGTGGGGGTAGACTCCAATTCTTCCCCGCCAGAGATTAAAATCGCCTTTGCGGTGGATCCGTTGGTGGAATTGCCCAAGATTCGGGCCTTGGAATGGGTGGAGTGCCCGGACAAAGTTGTGGTTTCTTTTTCCCCGCGTGCGGACAAAGTTCAGCAGTCAACCTTCTTTTTAACTCCGGAAACAAAACATATAAATCTTTTTGAATAAGCCTTTATTTAAATAAGATACGGCCGGCCCGGGGGTTTTCTTAAGCTGTGGATTATAGGGCGCTGGCAAAAACACCTGTAATTTGTATCTGGTATATATAGGAGAAAAGCCGTGTTTTTTCTGATATAATCCCCGAAGACTCATGGTGGGGATTAAAATATGGATCGGCAGGATATCGAGGCTTTTCGACGCGCTGAGATAGATAAGACTCTGGCCGAAATGAATCTGGACCGGAGAGAGCATCCCAGGGTTTGCTCTTCAATGAGCGAACCTATCATTTTCATCCATGACGGTGAGGAGTTCCGGACCCATAATATCAGCCTGGGTGGTATAGCCTTGG
>JASFOZ010000302.1:0-5693 GCA_050116255.1 Desulfarculaceae bacterium | reverse complement strand
AGGTGATTGACTCCAGGCGGGGGTGCCGGGCCTCGAAATAGCCATATAGAGAAAGCGATATGGCCATGGCCATAACTATTCCGGCCAGGGCCCGGGAGGACAAAGCCGGCATTTTTTTTGGCGTCAGCCTGCGCAGCCCCCACCAGAGCAACTGTACTGCCCAGGCCGTCAGGGATGCAAACAGGCTGATGACCATCAGGCCCATCCACAAAAAGCCTGCCCAAGCCAACACGCCGGCAATATGAGGCCAGCCCACTTTGTCGAGAAAATACGCTGTCGCCGGGGTCAGGATCATGAGTCCGGCCCAGATGGCCCAGCACCATCTGGGAAAAGGCAAGAGCGCCCGCACCCGCAAGAAAACGGCCAGATGCAGACCCGCGTAGATCAGTGCGTATATGCTCAAGAACAATGTCACTGCAATCTCTCCAGGTGGATGAGCCGGTTAGGATTGATCGTTGAACTTAAGGGTCAGCCAGCGCAGGGGCAAGAGCACCAAAAAGGACGGAAACATATAGGCGGCAGCCAAAAGCGGGGCCTCGGGCCCGAAAAAACGGGCCACAAAGACCAGGGTCAAGATGTTGTTGATGTAGCATAAGCCCACCAAACCGGTGAGTTGGTTCAGATGACGGCTTATTTTCCCCAACAGAAACCCTGCGCCCAAAAAGGCCAGACCCAAGATGAATGCCACTGCCAGGACCATCAGCACTTTGTCCTCATGGTCGCGCACAAAGGAAGCATACTGGGCGAAGACCCCCAAGTTTATGAGAAAAAAGAGAGAAACCGATATCGGGTATTGGGTCCGGTCCAATATGCCCACCAAAGCGGGGATCAGTTTCTTTGTCATTAAGGCAGCCAGCAAAGGCAGAAAGATTACCAATAGAAGCATGCGGAACAGGTGGCTGAAGGGTATGGATATCTCCTCCCCCAGCAAAAGCTTGACCAAGGCGGGGAGGGTGAGGGGCACCAGCAAAGAACTCCCCACCACCAACTGCAGAAGCCGCGGAATCTGCACCCCCAGCAAGCTGCCGAAGAAAGGGGCGGTCACGCCGGTGGAGGTTCCGGCCAAAAGCAAAACCGGCAGGGCAAACTCCGGCATAAGCCACATGGCCAAAGCCCACAGACAAACCGGAAGCAATACAAGCTTGACCCCGATCCAAAAGGCCGCTTCAAAGACGCCTCCCCCAGAAAATTTAACCAGCGCGGCAAAGTTTATGCGCACGAAACTCATGAACAAAATGATCATCATGCCGTATAGGACAAAAGGAGACAGCAGTCCGCAGATGCGGGGATACAAAACTCCCAGCACCGCACCGGCCAAGGCCAGGCCTATGAGCAACAGATCTTTGCCTCGCATGTATGGAGCCCTTGATGTTTCAGGAATGAATACCAGGACAAACGGTCCGGTCAAGGGCCGGCGGAAGAAAAGAGCATATGGGGTCCGGCCGCCCCGGGGTGGGGGCAGGCGGTCAATACCATGGCTGAGAGGAGTTCGCCTTTGATCTGCTCCAGATACTTGGCCACGCCTTCAGCCCCTCCCCCAAGGGCCGCCACCGCCAGGGGCCGCCCTATAAGGACCGCGTCTGCGCCCAGGGCCAGCATCTTCAGCACGTCGCCGCCGGAGCGCACCCCCCCGTCTGCCAGAATTGTTATCTTGCCCTTAACCGCGGCGGCTATCTCCGGAAGCACTTCCGCGGTGCCGGGGGTGAAGTCCAAAACCCTGCCGCCGTGGTTGGAGACCACAATGGCGTCCACCCCGGCCTCCACAGCCAAAAGGGCGTCCTGGGGAGACATGATTCCCTTGAGAATGAACTTGAGCGGGCGCAGGCGTTCGGCGATCTTCTGCAGCTCTTCCACGGGCTTGGGCCCCACCGGACGGCCCAGGAGCGCCAAGGTTATAAGACCGGCCGCGTCCAGGTCCATGCCCACCATGGTGGCCCCGGCAGCCTTGACCTGATCCACCTTGGCGAAGAACTCTTCTTCGCCCCAGGGCTTGATAACGGGGATGCCTTGGCCTTCCACCGCGCTCAGGGCGGCCAAGGCCCCGTTGATGACCTCGGGCGGGGCGCCGTCGCCGCTGCAACCCAGGGTGCCCTGTTGGGCGCATCCTTCCAACACGGCCGTGACAAAGACCTCCTCCGGAACCTGGCCGCCCATGTTCAAGGCCACACCCCCTATGGGGGCGGCCAATACGGGCAGGGCGAACTTGCGGCCCAGAAGTTCAACTTCTGAGGAGGGCTGGCTCACCTGGTGCACCAGGCGCATGACAAAAGTTTTGGCAGCCAAAGCCTTCACATTGGCCTTGAAGGAGTTGCCGGTGCCCACTCCGCCCATACCCGGTACTTCACCGGCGCAGGCCCTTCCATCGCAGACCGGGCAAACCCGGCAGGTGCCTTTCATCAGCTCCCTGGCTTTTTCGCGGATTTCTTGCACGGTTATTACCCCCTGAATGACTAATTATCGCTCAAGCAGGTCTATTTTTGGCCGGATGCATAAAAAGATTCCTTGACGAAAAACGAACAGGCCAAGGCCACCAATGAGCCTAAAAAAAGTACCATAAATGCCCGCCCATATGCCTGGGGCGGGAAAACGCCTCCAGCTTCGCCGTGGGCTTCCAGAATCAGCCCCAGCACCGGTTGCAGCACCGCTCCTCCCATGAACGGGAAAAGGTTGATCAGGCCCACGGATGTGCCTGCCATCTCCACCGGATACAGCTCCTTGGCGGAGGTGAAACCGATCACCACGCTGGCGCCGGAGCAGAGGGAAAAGAGCAGGCACCAGGGATAGAATAGCCCCACCGGCATTGCAATCGGGAAAAAGGCCACCGGGCCCAGCAACAGGGCCAGTAATACGGAGCACCATATCAGGAGTTTCTTGCGGGAGCGGAAGATTTTGTCAGAGAGATAGGTCAGCAAAGGGCTGCCCAGGATTACGGCTATGGCCAGCATGCTCAGGATGTTGCCGGCCTCAGGCTTGCTCAGGCCATAGGCCTGCATCAGATAGGGACCCCCCCAGAGCCCGCCGAAGGTGAAAAAGGCGCCGGTGCTGAAGAAGAACCACACCCCCAAGGGCCAAAACCTGGCCGAGCCCAGGACCATTCTGACCCCTTGCCACAGGGCGATCTTGGCGGCCGGCTCTTGTGGGCCTGTGGAGGGAGGCTCCGCCGCGGGCAGGCCCATCTCCTCGGGGGAGTTGCGTACAAAGAACCAGATGGCCGCGGCGCAGACCAGCGTCACCACGCCGATGATCACAAAACTGGTCCGCCAGCCCACGGCCATACTCATATAGGCCAGGGGCGCGGCGGCGCAGAGGATTCCCACGCCGCCCACGGCCATAAGCAGCCCGGTCATCATGGCGAATTCCGAGATCCTAAACCAGCGGGTGAGGACCTTCATGGTGGGCACAAAGACCATGGAGATTCCCAGGCCCACCAGCACCCGGGCGAATATGGCCCAGCCCGCGCCTTGGGCCAGGCCAAAGAATATGGAGGCTGCGCCCGCCAAGGTGAAGAACAGGGTGATGGAGCGCCGGGGTCCCCAGGAGTCGGATAACAACCCCGCCGGAAGCTGCATAAAGGCATAAGGATAAAAATAGGCGGCGCCCAGCAACCCCATCAGGCCGGCTCCGGCCTGAAGATCCTGCATCAGGTCCAGGGCCACCACCGCCGGGCACAGGCGGTGAAAGTAGACCAGAAGATAAGCGAACGACAAAAGGGCGAAGACCAGCCAGCGGTAGCGGCTGGGGCGGGGCCGGATCGGTTCATCGGGCATGGAAGCCCTCCACGGGAGGTGAGTAGTGGAGCTTAGATAGCCATATTGTAGCTTGCCTGGTCCAACGATAACAAGGAGAGTCTCGTATATGGAGCCGGACTTAGAAGAGTCCCCGCCGGGACAGCAAAGGCCGGGGATCAACCAGATGACGGGAAAACCAGGAATCCTCGCATTTGGCCCCCAGGGCCAGGGCCAAAACCTCTGTGAAGTGCAGGGTGGGAAGGGGATTTTTAATGGTGCTGCGTATCTCGAGATTAAGCTGGCACATGGCGCAAGCGGTCACCAGGCAGTCGGCCTCCACCAAAAGGGCGCCCTCCATGATGCGGTTCACCAGGGGAGTGGTCACGTCCGGGCGGGCCGCGGCCAAAAAGGTGCCGCAGCAGCGGTCCCGGTGCTCCCAGGTCAAGGCCTCTCCCCCCAGGGAGCCGATGGCGGTTTTCATCAAGTCCCGCACCTGGAAGCTGCGGCGCAACCTCTTGGGCCGGGCCAGCATGCATCCATAATAAGGCGCCACCTTGAGCCCGTTCAGCCCCGGCGGTTTGGCAAGATCGGCTTGAGGACGCATCTTTTCCATGATTTGCAGAAAATGCATGATCTCCAAAAAGCTGACGATTTGCAGATCAGAGTCCAGAGGGCGGCCCCACCTTCTTTGCAGGGCGCTTTGCCTCTTGGCATCGGCGGCCAGGTGCAAATGGGCTGAGTGAAGATTTTTCAGACAAGAGGGGCAGGCGGTCATTAGGGGGCGGCCTGGCGGGGCCAGGGATAGGTTTCTGGCCGCCAGGTTCAGGGCCAAATCCTGGTCCAGGCTGTGGGCGGATGAAGAACCGCAGCAGTTCCAGTCCTCAAGTTCGATCAGCTCCAAACCCAAGGTGCGGCAGACTCTGTACAGAGACTCCAGGCTCTCCCGGGCGCTGGTGGCCAGAGAGCAGCCCGGGAAAAAGGAAAGCTTGAGTGCGGTTTCCGGGGCCATGATTTCATCTTTGCCAGGGGCGGGCAAAGAGTTTTTTCACTTCCGCCAGGTTCTCCACCCGGGAGGGCCTGAGATCCAGCTTCCGTTTGGCCAGCATGCGCAGGCCCAGGTCCAAATCGCTGAACCACTGACCGGATTCAAACTTGTGGCGCAGCATGATCTCCAGTTTATGGGCGCGGCCGTGCCGTTGAATGGAGCCTAGAACCTGACGGTGAAATTCAGCTATGGCGGGTTCTGCCGGCTCCACCTCCTCTTCCAGGGCCAGATGCCGCAGAACGTCTATCATTGCGGCCAGATCAATGGTCATGGGACAGATGTTGGAGCAGGTGTGACAGCCCACGCAGATCCAGATAGTGGAGCAGCTCAAGGCCTCTTGCCTCAGGCCCAGTTGAACCAGGCGCACCAAGGCGTTGGGGTTGAGATCCATGGCCTGGGAAAAAGGGCAGACATTGGAGCAACCTTGGCAATGAAAGCAGGCCCTGAGTGGAGTGTCCGCCCTTTGCGAAACCTCTTCCGTGAAATGGGCGTCAGTCCGGCCCAGATCTATGCTGGCGGTGGAAGGCGGAGCAGGTCTGAGATTGTTTTTGGACATACCGACCCATTTGCCGGTGGTGCATCTCGACTGGTCCTATAGATTAAATTGTACCCCCTCTTTTGGGGATTAAGCATTGGTTTTAGGCGGCGGGGCCGGGCCCCGCCGCCGGGCTGCTAAGCTGCCTGGCCCAGGATGGCCTGTAAATCTTCGTCCGGGGTCTTGATGGGCATGATGTTGAAGTTGTCCACCAGGACCTTGAGCACGTTGGGGGTGACAAAGGCGGGAAGACTGGGGCCCAGGCGGATGTCCTTGATGCCCAGGTGCAGCAGGGTGAGCAGGATGGCGCAGGCCTTCTGCTCATACCAAGACAGCACCATGCTAAGGGGCAGGTCGTTCACGCCCACTTCAAAGGCGCCCGCCA
>JASFOZ010000301.1:0-5716 GCA_050116255.1 Desulfarculaceae bacterium | reverse complement strand
GTGTTGACCACTGCCAGCGGCACCACCGCCTGGACTCTGCTCAAACAACACGGCGGGGATTTCATTATCTCCGGGATTCAATTGAAGGAGATCAGCGGCTTGACTTTGCTCAAGATCGTCAAGGCCGACGCCGAATTCGCCACCATTCCCTTTTTGTTGCTTGCCGAAGTTATAACCAAGGGCGATGTCGTGGACGCCGGCGAAGCGGGTGTCTCCGAGATCCTCTGCCGCCCCCTGACTCCGGAGCGGATCAAAAGCAAAATCGAAGAGCTTTTGCATCCGGTTCTGGATCCGGAGGTGCTGGAGGCGGAGCAGCAGTATCAGCGCGGCTTGGAATATATGGGGCAGGAACGCTGGGAAGAGGCCCTGCTCAGTTTCCGCCGCATAATGAATATCTACAAGAGCCCGGAAATTTATTACAACATGGGCTATATCAACACCGTGCTGGAGCGCTACGAACAGGCCATTGTCTTTTTCCGTAAAGCCACTGAGATTGATCAGACCTTTGCCAAGGCCTATCAAAAGATGGCCGAATGCTACAAAGCTCTTGGTGACGAGAAAGAGGCAGATGACTCTCTGAATAGGGCCGTGGAGATTTACATAGAACGGGAAAAAGAAGGCACCAGCAGCGAGGAAATCCTGTCGGAGGTGCTGAGCGTTAATCCGCAGACCATCAACATCTTCAACACCATGGGGATCATTTACCGCCGCAAGGGCATGTACCGGGAGGCTGCCAAGCAGTATAAGCGGGCGATGCGGGTCAATCCCGAGGATGAGCATATCTACTACAACCTGGGGCGTTGCCTGATGGATGCCGAAGAGTATTCTCAGGCGCAAGATGTCTTGGAAAGGGCCACACAGATCCGGCCCGGGTTTAAAGAGGCCGAAGAGCTCCTGCAAAGGGTCACAAAATTGGTGCAATCCTCAAAAGAGGAACCAACCCCGCCGGAGGAGTCTTAATTGCGGCTTTTTAAGTCCGTGGCCCAGTAGACCCAAAACCATCAGGTCGCTGCCCCAGCCCCAATTCCCATACCTTACGCAAACTGACTATTGCCGGCCCGGGCCCGTAGTTTCTTAGTGCTGTCTGCGCAGGATTTGCCGGAAGGGGAGGTATTGGTAAACCGCGGAGGTAAGACTTCCTGCCACCAGGGCGATGATGGCGGCCACAGCCCCCACCAAATCCAGATACCAGATAGTCAGCATCATGGTTGCTATGATCACACTCACTTCGGCGAGGGTGGCCTTGGTGATGGGGGCGGTTCGCCGGGCGTTTACCAAGACCGCCCGTTGAAAGCAGACCAGTGTCCACAGGCCGGGAATAACGGCGGCTATTTGTATGGGAAGGATGGAAAGACCGGTCAACTGCCAGGACAGGCCAGCGACGCTGTGGAACCACCAATATGCAGCCGGGGTGAAGGCGGTTACAACCAGCCCGCCGACTGTGACTATAACCAGGCCCAGGGCGAAGTTCCTCAGCGGCCGGTAATTATGGAGCTTTGGGTCCAAGCGGGCGATTACCACCTCTTGAAAGGATATGCCCAGGCACAGAGGTATGAAGAGCAGAGAGATAATAACCGGCAATATGGCCAGAGACTCCAGGGCCATGCGGCTTTGGCCGACGAAGAAAGTGACTATGGGCCGCACCCCCAAGGCCAGGACGGGGGTCAGGGCCAAGGGGTAATAAAAACGGGCGATGTAGCTATAGCTTAAACGCCCCTGACCAGGGGGCTGGCCGGATTGGTCCGCATAGAGGGCCTTGAGAACCGGTTGGGCCATGAGGCGGCTGGCCACAGCCTCGGCCACGACCCCGGCGGAAAGGGCCAGGGAGCCCACATAGACTCCCGGCCAGGGGAGGGATAGATATCCTGCCAAGGCGGTTGTACCCATGACCCCCAGCCGGATCACGGTGCCGTAGGCCACGAAGCGGGTGCGGTTGTGGTGAATCAATATGCCTTGATAAAGGCGGCGGTAGCCGATGGCGGCGGGCCAGGGGAGCAAGATGATGGTAGCGCCGTGGGTTAGGCTGGCCACCCTGGCTGGAAGGCCGATCAGGCCTCGGGCGATGGGGTCGAATATAGGCGGCAGCAAAAACAAGAGCAGGGCCAGGGTGATAAGGATATTGAGCCCGTAGGTGAAACGCTTCATCTTGACCAAGGAATCGGAGTCGCTGACCAGGGCGTTGGCCGCACTCATGATCATTAGGATAGGTGCTTCGGCGATCAGAGCCAGGGAGAAAGATACTCCATATGCGGCCAGATTGAACTTGGGTGCGGGCATGCGGGCGATAACAGCGCTTAGAAATGGACCTTCCAAGGCCATCATCAACCAAGTGGCTGCCAGCGGCAGCCAAAAGACAAGAATCAAGCGCCAAGTAAGTTCTGGGTTTTTGTTTTCCATAAGGTAAAAATCAATAATGGTTTGCAACCCAAAAAACAAGTATTTTTAGAAGACTAGTACGGCTCTTGTCAAAGGGTTTGCCCGTAAGCGCCATTTGATGGGGCCTGATGAAAATAATCGCGATAAGGGTTAAAGTTTTTAAAGGTTTATGCCGAAGTATTAATTAGTTTTTACCAAGATTGCAGGGGTGGCCATGAGTTCGGGGCTGGTCCAGAAGATCGACCATCTGCCCACGCTTCCCGGCGTGCTGGCAAATTTAATGGAAACTTTGGACGATTCTAGATCCTCTGCCGGGGATATCGAGGCGATATTGGAGCGGGATCAATCCACCACCAGCAAGCTGCTGGCGGTGGCCAATTCGTCCTATTATGGGCTTCGTCATCAGATCACCACCGTGGCCCGGGCGGTGGTGGTTTTGGGGATGGAAGAGGTCCGCAGCATCTGTCTGGGCACGGTGCTCTCCGCCATGCTCAGCCCTCGCCGTTTTCCCGATCAAGCCAGCGCCCGCGCCTTGTGGGCCCATTCCATGGCAACGCAGGAGGCAGCCAGGATTCTCTCGGAGCGTTGTGCGGAAGTCCGCACCGAGGTGGCCCTTACCGCCGGCCTGCTGCATGATTTGGGGTGGGTTGTAATCATGGGCTACCACCACGATCAATGGGAGAAGCTCAAGCAGGCGGCCAAGGCGGGGATCGATATGCTGGAGGCGGAAGAGCAGCTGGGACTGAGCCATCAAGAGGCGGGCAAGGCCCTGGGCGAGCACTGGGACCTCCCCCCCATGATTATAGAGGTCTTGTCGCGGCACCATTCCTTGGGTTCGGATTTGAAATTCCCTTTCCTGCTGAGACTGATCCATTTGGCTGACATCGTGGCGGCGCAATCGGGCTATGGCACGCCAGGCCAGGCCGAGACGTATGAGATTGCACCGGAGGTGTTGTCAGGCATGGGTTTTGGGGAAGAGGAATTGGAACACAGCAAACAGCACCTAAAAGAGCGGATGAGCGAGTTGGACAGCCTGTGGTCGACTATGACCGGGAACTGATTATTAACTGTGAGGAGTGCAAAATTGCTCCACCCTGGTGAGCAACGCTGGGCCCAACGCTTGGCAAAGGCGCAGACCGCCAAAGATGAACTAGTCAAGCTGATTGGCCTTATCAATGTGCTCAATGGAATTTCCGCCCGGGAATCTTCCTTGAGGGTGGCCACCGGTTTGATGGTGCAAAACCTGATAACTTATTTGGATCTGCGGCACTGCCTTTTCTATCTGGGGCACGGCCCAAACCTCGACCTGATGGCTTGCAGCGGCCAGGGGGATTCAGCCCACTATGCCTCTATGATAGAGGCCAGGCTGGGTGAGGGTTCCACTTATGCCTGCCAGGTTGAGGACCAAGGCGTGACCTATCCGGTTCATTGCCTGCCCGTAAACAGCGGCGGAGAGCATCTGGGAACCGTGGTGTTGGTCCTCGAAAGGGAATTGGACTTCAAGGGCCGCCGGGAGCTGCGCTTGGTAAGCGACGCCATCACCCCGGTTCTTGAGACCTTTATGCTGCGGATCCAGGTGCACGAAGCCAATCAAAAGCTGCGCCAGGCCCTTAAGCGCTCTTCCCGGGGTTTTGTCAAGGTGAAGCAGGAAAAGCTCAAGGCCCAGGCCTGCGTGGAAGGCCTCATGGACAGGGCGGGGTCGCCCCTTTTTATAACCAATCGCCAAGGGCGCCTGGTCAGGTTCAACTTGGACCTGGAGCGGCTTCTGGGCTGGGAAAGAGAATATCTCCAGGCCAAATGCCTCAGCGACTTTTTTTCCGATCCTTCCCTATGGGAAGATCTGAGCGCCAGGTCCAGCCACAGTCCGGATGCTGCTTGCCAGGAGACGGTGGAACTGGTGGTGCAGGCTGGCCACATACTGCAGGCCCAGATGGATCTCACGCCTGTGTTCTGCGGAGAGAAGTGTTCCGGATTTTTGGGGCAGTTCCGGCCCACGCAATCCCAGGTTAGCTCCAGCCAGCAGGCGCTGACCTGGGAAGAATCCTTGGCCCTGGCCGATGTTTCCGAAGAGATGGTAAACGAGATGAATGAACTGCTCATGGCTATGCAAAGCAATGTGCAGTTGCTCATGCACTACGAGCTGGACGGTCAGGTGCGCAAGCGCCTGGAGCTGCTGGAGAACATGTCCATGGACGGCGCCCGGGCGGTGCGGAGGGTGCAAAAAGGCGTGGACCGGGTGCGGGACAGGTGCCGCAAAAGCGCTGCCCTGCGCACCCTCTGGGGCGACATCGATTCGGCCGTCAAGCCTGAAATCTCTGCGGTATAGACGAATCCTCCTTCAAGCAAAGGCAGTAGTGAAGTCCCCTGCATTTCTCAAGCGGCGGCGGCAAGCGCTTTGAGCCTGTCCCTGGCGCCGCTCCCTGCTGCTGAATCCCCCCTGTAAGTGCGGATGTCCTTGGCCCGCATTTCAAGTGCTAACCGCCTTGGGACCAAAAGAAGGCTTAGACCACAGAAAAAGCGGGAACGGCGCTTCCCGGCGATATTATAATAAAGTGCAGGTGATGGAATTTGAGGACATGGCAAAGGTTGACCTGGGAGGGAGATCATGCCCCATGGCCGTATTCTCCAATGGTTGCTAGCTATTATGGCGTTTCCCTGGGCTCTGGGCCTGGTGCCAGCGCCGTCTCTGGCCGGGCCCGGAGAGGGCGGGCTGTCAGTGGAGGCCGTAAGCAGCAGCGGCCAGGCCCTGAATGTGAGTGTCAAAGTCTTTAAATCGGGGAGTAAGCAGCTAGTTTTAAAAGAAAAAGGCGCCAACCCCACTATCAAAACCGCCCCGGGCGACTATGATCTGGTTATTAAACATCTGCCTTCCGGTTCAACAGAGCGTGTGGATAAGGTGCGGGTGCAGGCTGGCCAGACAAAATCAATAAAGGTCAAATTTCCTTTGGGCCGCCTGGGAGGTTTCGTCAAAAGGGCTAAAGGCACAAAGGCCCGGGGGCATATAGCAATATGGAAAATAAAGGATGGCGGAAAAGAGTTTGTGGGGTCAGGCACCACCTACACCAAACCCTATTATCTTTTCGTGACGCCGGGCACCTATGAGATGGTCTTAAAGGATATCGACACCGGCAAAAGCCGTACTTTTTCAAATATCAATGTCAAAAAGGGGGAGGATGTCCTAAAACAGGCCGAGTTCGACTGACCGGCCTGTAAGGCATGATGCTTTCGCACGCCGGGACCGTTGGCTAAAGGCCGGTTTGAGGGGCAAAAGAAGAACAAACCTCAGCAAACAACTATGTCTTCCAGATATGGAGCCGGTTCGGGCCGCCGCCAACGCCTA
>JASFOZ010000300.1:0-5753 GCA_050116255.1 Desulfarculaceae bacterium | reverse complement strand
CGGCCAGCATCTGTTGCTCCCCCCCGCTTAAGGTGCCGGCCTTTTGGTGCTTCCTTTCCTCCAGGCGGGTGAAGATGGCGAACACCCTCTCCAGGTCGCGCTGTACGGCTTCCGCATCCTTGCGGGCGAAGGTGGCCAGCTTCAGGTTCTCCAGCACGGTGAGGTTGCCGAACAGCCGCCGGCCTTCGGGCACGTGGGATATGCCCAGCCGGCTCACCACCTTGTCAGCGGCATAGGCCAGGAGGTTCTGGCCCTGGAAGGTCATCTTGCTGCCCGCCTCCACCGGCACCGCCCGGGAGATGGCCTTGAGGGTGGTGCTTTTGCCGGCGCCGTTGGCGCCGATGATGGTCACGATCTCGCCTTCGTCTATCTGGAAGTTGATCCCCTGCAGAGCCCTTATCTGCTCATAGGAGACATTAAGGTTTTCTATACTCAGCAGCATCACTCAACCCTCTCCTCGCCCAAATAGGCCTCGATCACCTTGGGATTGTTCTGGATCTCCTCGGGGTTCCCCTCGGCGATCACCTCGCCGAAAACCAGGGTCTGTATGCGTTCACACAGCTCCATGACCACCTTGAGCCGGTGCTCGATCAAAAAGATAGCCAGATTAAGCTCCTTGTGCACCTGGCGGATGATGGCCATCATCTGGACCAGCTCTTCCGGGGTCATGCCCACGGTGGGTTCATCCAAAAATAGAATCTTAGGCTCAATGGCCAGGGCCCGGGCCATCTCCACCCGCCTTTGGGCGCCATAGGGAAGGTTGAGCACGTTCTGGTGGGCCAGTTCCGACACCCCCATCATCGCCAAGAGATCGAGGGCCCTTTTCTCCATCTCCGCCTCCTGGCGCCGGCGTCTGGCGGTGCCCAAAAAGGCCCCCAGCAGGCCGTAGTCGATCTTGGAGTAGCGGGCCATCTTCACATGCTCCAGCACGCTCATATGCCGCCAAAGGCGCATCTCCTGAAAGGTGCGCCCCATGCCCAGAGAGGCTATCTGGTGCGGGAAAAGCCCGATCAGGTTTTGCCCGTTAAAGCGGATGCTCCCTGAGGTGGGGCGGTAGACCCCGGTGATCAGGTTGAAGATGGTGGTCTTGCCCGCGCCGTTGGGCCCGATCAGGCCCCGGATCTGACCCGGCTCTATGTTGAGGTTGAAGTCGTTCACCGCGCGCAGGCCGCCGAAGTCATGGGTCAGCTTTTCAACTTGCAACAGCGGCATATCAAACCTCTTTTCCCTGCGTGTGTTTGGGCTGGAGCACCTTTCTGACGCTAAAGGTGCGGAAGGCGATCAGGCCGGTGGGCCGGAAGATCATAACCAGAATGAGCAGCAAGGGGATTATGATCCATTTGAAGATCTCCAGGGGCCTTAGGGCCTCGCCCAAAAGGCTGATGCTCACCGCCCCCACCACCGAGCCGTAGACCGAGTTGAGCCCGCCGAAGTAGACCATGGCCAGAACCTCGGCCAGCTTTTGGATGCCAAAGGTGCTGGGGTTGACATAGCGCAGCACATGGGCGAAAAGCCCGCCCGCCACCCCCGCCCAAAAGGCGGCGAACATAAAGGCCACGATCTTGGTGCGCCTGGTGTTCACGGTCATGGCGTCGGCCGCCATCTCGTCGTCGCGCACCGCGTTCAGGGCCTTGCCTATGGTGGAGTTCACGAAGTTATTGATTATCCATACGCAGATAACCGTAATCAAAAAGACCGTGGGCAAATTGGCCCAATTGGGCTGGCTGCTCAGCCCCCGGGGCCCGCCCACTACCTCCAGGTTTTCGATCACGCTTTTAACGATAAACATAAAGGCCAGGGAGATGATGGCCAGATAGTCCCCCCGGGTGCGGAAGGAGGGAACGGCTATGGCCAAGGCGCCCAGGGCGGCCACACACCCCCCTAAAAAAAGAGCCAAGGGGAATAAAAAGGGGCCGATCTCCGGGGGCAATAGAGGAGCGCCGAAGAGCCTGTCTTTGGCGAACAACACCACCGTGAACACCGAAGCCGCATAAGCGCCCAGAGCGATGAAACCGGGGTGGGAGCAGGAGAACTCGCCCATGTAGCCGTTTATTATGTTCAGGCTCAAGGTGATCATGACCGCTATCAGGGTGAGCTTTAGGGTCAGCAGGCGGTAGTCGCTGACTTCGGCCCAGATGTGCAAAACCGCGTAGAGCACGGCGAGGTGGAGCAGGGCCGAAGCGAAAACATGCAGCTTCAAGAAACCGGCGGCCAGGCCATTGGCCAAGGGAGCGGTAAGCCGGGACACCAAGGCCACTGGAATGACATAAATCAAGGACACGTAAAGTATTATGCTGGGAATCAGCATGGGTTTTTTGAGAATGGTCACCAAGCCGAACAGGACCGGAATCTTGGGAAGCCCAATGGCCTGGGCCAGGGGCGTACCCAGGAACTGCTCCAGCCCCACCGCCACCAGGGCTCCCAACAGCAGCCCCAACAGGGGCACCGGAGCGAACCAGTTATGGATCGACCGCCTTATCCGGCCCTTGCCAGGGGGCGTCAGCGTATTTTCCTTAGGCATGTTGTATTTCCTCTTTAATCAACTCAGCCATGATGGCCCTTGCCTTGAGCCCCCTGTCTACAGGCGCAGGCGGGCGCTGTAGGCCTCGCCAAAGAAGCCGTGCGGTCTGAACACCAGAATCAGCAGGATGATGGTATAGGCGATCAGGTCGCGTAAGGTGGAGGGAAAGATCATGGCCACGAATATCTCGATGAAACCCAGCAGGAATCCGGCCAGGCAGGCCCCCATGATGGATCCCCTGCCCCCCAGGATGGCGGCCACAAAGGCCTTCCACCCGAAGAGGACGCCCATGTAGGGGTCCAGCACCGGATAGGCCACTCCGTAGAGAATGCCCGCCGCCGCGGCCAGGGCGGAGCCGATTGCAAAGGTCATGGCGGCGATGGTGTTAATGGAGATGCCCATCAAAGGCACCACCACATAGTCAAAGGCCATGGCCCGCATGGCCATGCCCCACTTGGTGTGGCGCACAAACTGATGCAAGGCCACCATCAAGACCAGGGAGACGATCACGATCATGATCTTCTTGTTGGTGACGAACACCCCCCCCAGGTCATAGACAGAGGTCCGGACCAGACTGGGGAATTTCACCCGCTGGGCGCCCAATAGGGCCAGGTTGCCGGTCTCCAGGATTATCCCGATCATAAGGCCGGTGATGGCGGCCGAGGCCCGGGGGGCGTCGCGCAGGGGGCGGTAGCCCACCCTCTCCACGATCATCCCCACGAATGAGGTCAGAAACATGGCGACAAGGATGGTAAGGACCAGAATCAGCCAGGTGGGAAGCACCAGGGCGCCGCTTGAGGAAAGGGCCACCAGGCCGGTGGCCACGCCGAATCCGATATAGGCCCCGACCATGAATATGTCACCGTGGGCGAAGTTGAACAGCATCAGGATGCTGTAGACCATGGAGTAGCCCAGGGCGATAAGGGCGTAAAAACTGCCCCATTGCAGGGCGTTGACCAGGTTCTGAAAGAAGTAGGTCATGGAGAACGCTCCCCAGGTGTAGACAAGGAAGGCCCAGGGCTAAAAAGGCCCCGGCCCTTCCCTGTGTCTGATGTATTCCATTGGCATAAAGGGTCAGAGATCCAGGGGCATGGCCTCAGGCTCAAACCGGCTCAATCTCCGCCCCTTTGGCAGGTTTAGGGGCAAACCGACTTATAAAACTCGAACTCGCCCTTGTCGCTGATCCTGACGATCACCGCGCACTTGAGGGGGTCGCCCTCCTCGGTAAAGGTCATTTCGCCGGTAATGCCCTTGAATTTCTTGATCTTGGCCAGGTTGTCACGCACGCACTGGCGGTCCTTTTTGATGTCGCCGCTGATCTTGCCGCAGGATTGGACGGCCTGCTGCACGATGCGCAGAGAATCCCAGGTCAGGGCCCCCACGTCATCAGGCACATAGCCATACTTTTTGTTGTAGCGGTCGATAAAGGCCTTGGTGGCGCCCTTGGCGCCGGCGGCGGCATAGTGGGTGCTGAAGAAGAGGCCGTAGCAGTCCTTGCCGCAGAGCTTGACCGTCTCGGCCGATCCCCAGCTGTCGCTGCCCACTATGGGCTTTTTCCAGCCCAGCTCGTGGGCCTGCTGCACGATCAAGGCCACCTCGTTGTAATACTGGGGCGTGAACAAAAACTCGGCCCCTGACTGGATGATCTTGGTGAGCTGGGAGCTGAAGTCCGCGTCCTTGGTGGTGAAGCTCTCATAAGCCACCACCGAGCCGGGGCCGTTGATCTTTTCCCAGGCCTGCTTAAAG
Source organism: Desulfarculaceae bacterium (assembly GCA_050116255.1). Lineage (GTDB taxonomy): Bacteria > Desulfobacterota > Desulfarculia > Desulfarculales > Desulfarculaceae > JASFOZ01. Next base: position 1,486 of record JASFOZ010000300.1, on the reverse strand, counting down.
AACTCGGCCAGGCCCTTGGGGTAGTCGCTGGCCACGTCATAGAGAACCGCCGCTTTTTTGAACTTAAACTCCTCGGTCACGAACTTGGCCAAGACCGGGCCCTGGAAAGGATCCAAGAAGCAGCCCCTAAAGACAAAGGGGCGGTCTTTGGTGGTGTTGGGGTTGGTGGACCAGGGGCTAACCATGGGGGTTTGGTAGTTGTTGGCCACCTCGCCGGCAGGCACCGCCTGCTTGGAGGATTGGGGACCCACGATGGCCAGAACCTCGTCCTCGGTGACCATCTTGGTGTTGGCCTTCACCGCTGACTCTGCCTTGGCCTCGTTGTCCTCGATGACCAGCTCGACCTTGTAGGCCTTGCCCCCCACCTTCAGGCCGCCGGCGGCTTTGATGTCTTCCAGCCACATCTGGGCGGCGTACTTGGTGCCCTCCCCCACCTTGGGGATGTCTCCGGTCATGGGCGCATTGATGCCTATCTTGATGACATCCGCAGCCAGGGCCCCTGAAGGAACCAACAGCATCACCGCCATAAGGCCGACCAAAAACCTCTTCATTGCACAACCTCCCGGTTAAGTTTGAGATTCAACCATTAAGCAGAGGGTTACTCCGCCTATATGCCTGGGGATGGGGCTCTGCGGGCAAAAGGTCCCCAAACAGACCAGAGGGTGCAGGGCAGTAGGGTCAAAAGCAGCTTGGATCTGTAATCTCTGTCAGTAGCAGATTCAGCAGCAACAGCAATATGCGTAGCAGTATCAGTGGCGGGAGACCAATCGCCGGCTGGACAAAGCCCGACGACCGGACCATCTTCCCAAATTCCAGCCTCAGAGTCAATCACACTGTTTGCAAAAAATAATCCCTGCCTCTCCCTCCCCCAGAGACAATATCCCGGTCTTAAAGTTTTAGTATTTTCAGAGTATTTGAGTTCATCATCTCTGAGGTTGGGATTCAAATTCGACCTTTCCAACAAACCGCTTGACGCGAGGATTTGCTTGGGAGCGACAATAAATATAAGCGGAATCAGTCCTTAAGACGGAACCTGGGGAAGCTAGCTGCAGAACCTGAGCGCACCTCTCCATTCCCCATCCCAAGATCAAGCAGATTGTTGAAAAAGGCCTTCTCCGTCTTTTTCAACTCCCAGGCCCCGGACCAAGGCCTTTGTCTTGGACCAAGGGCCAATCTCTGGATTAGGGCTCCACTTCACTTGATTTTCAGCCTGTAGAGCCTTCAAGGCTGGGCAAGCATGGCGGCCAAGGTAAAGAACCGGCCGGCCGCAATGAGCTTGCCTGGGAAGCAAACCTTAAAAAAAGGAGCGTTTGTTATGGCTGAAAACATCAAGCACTACAAAATGGGCTGGCTGCCTGATTACCCCAGCTTGCAGGACTACACCATGGATCAAACCGAGATCGGTACAGGCGGCCTCCAACGGGGGCAGACCAAAAGCGTGGCTGCCATGCTCAAGCAGGTAGGGGTGACTAAAGCCCCCAAGGCG
>JASFOZ010000299.1:0-5758 GCA_050116255.1 Desulfarculaceae bacterium | reverse complement strand
CCCGGAACTCCACCAGGGAGGGAACTTTGTAATGGGTCATGTTTTCCCGGCACCAGTCAATGATATCCTGCTCACTGACCTGGCCCCGGCTTTCCGGCTTAAGGACCACAAAGGCCTTCAGTAACTCGCCCGCCTTCTCGTCGGGCAGGCCCACCACCGCTGCTTCCAATATATCCGGATGCGAAAACAGATAATCTTCCACCTCTTTGGGAAATACGCTGTACCCCTTCACCTTGACCAGATCCCGGGCCCGGTCCATGATAAAGGTCCAGCCCCGCTCATCCATGTAGGCCACATCGCCGGTATAGAGCCATTCATCACGCAGGGAACGGGCGCTTTCTTCGACCCGGTTGAAAAATCCCTTCATCACCTGGGGCCCCTTGACGCATAGTTCGCCGACTTGGTCCGGCCCCAGACCCAGCTGCTTTTCGCCGGTATCCAAATCCATTATCTTGACGTCGGTGTTGGGGAAGGGAAGGCCTATGGAACCCAAAACCCGTTTGCCGTAGACCGGGTTGCAGTGCGTCACCGGTGAGGCTTCGGACAAGCCGTAACCCTCCACCACCGGGCAGTCGAATCTCTTCTCAAAGGTCAGCTGCACATCCTGGGGCAGGGGTCCAGCCCCACTGACGCATCTTTCCAGGCAGCTGAGATCATATTTTTCCAAACCCGGAGTGTTGTTGATCTTGTTGTACAGCACCGCCACGCCGGGCATCAGCATCTCAGTGCCCTTGCCCCATTTCTCTATCTGTTTGGCCCAATCGTGGTAATCCGTTGGGGGAATGGGGAAAAGCAGTTGAAAGCCGCCTTCGGCAATAGCGAAATTCATGCAGGCGGTCATGGCGTAGATATGGAACAGAGGCAGCACCCCCACAAATCCGGCGCCCGCCCCGCCCTTGCCCAGCCAGGCCTTGCACTGCAGGGCATTGGCCACCAGGTTACGGGCAGTGAGCATGGCTCCCTTGGGGGTGCCGGTGGTTCCGCCGGTGTATTGCAGACAAGCAATGTCATTGACCGGGTCCACCTCCACTGGGGGCACATCCGGTTGAGCGTTAATCAAATCCTTGAATTGCAGGGTCTGGGCGGGCATGGCGCCGGTGGGAATTTTCTTTATAAGTTTTCCCAGCCAGACTTTCAGCGGCGACAATCCGCAGAGGTCCACAATGTTGGTCCCTATCAGGTGCTGCACGCTGGTCTGATCCAACACCTTTTCCGCCTGCTCAAAAACAGAGTCTAAAATTACCAAGGCCTTGGCCCCGGAGTCAGTCAGCTGGTGCTTGATCTCCATGGCCTTATAGGTCGGGTTTATGGCCGTGGCGGTCACCCCCAGGCGCTGACAGGCGTAAAAGGTGATCACAAATTGATAGGAGTTGGGCAGCATCATGGCCAACACATCGCCCTTTTTAAGGCCCAGTTTGGCCAGGCCGGTGGCGAAGCGGTCTACATAGTCGTCCAATTGTGTGTAGGTAATGGTGGTATCCAAAAAGACTATGGCGTTATTGCCGGGATATGTCTGGGCGGTTTGACGCAGAAGGTTCCCCAGACCGATCTCGGGGATGCCTATGCTTTTGGGAACGCCCTCGGGCCAATCAACATACCAAGGTCTTTCTCCCAGGCCTTCAGCCATGATCCCCTCCCTATAGTTCCCCGCCTAATCCCCATTGGGGCGCGGAAGCCCTCCAACTGCGAAGTTATTCCGTTTTTACCACCATATTCAAAACTTAACTTAGCCCCGGACAATATGTCAACGCGGGCTATCAGACGGGGAGACAGTGCTGGTCAGACCGGCGCGCACTTCCACCTCGCGGTGCAGGCGGCTGCCCGAAACCTGCAAGCGGATACGGTAGCGGCCGGGAAACAGAGGTAAAGCCTGGCCGCTGATTCCTGAAGCCAGAACCTGCCCCTTAAGGTCAAGAACTTCAAACCGTAAGGGTTCGCCCGCCTTCGCCGGCGTGACCAATATTTCTCCCAAAGAAGGCAGATCTACAGAAACCTTTTGCCCGGGCTTCAGGGCCACTTCCCGAGCCAATGGAGGAACAGTCTGGACTTGGATTTGGTAACGGCCCGGCAGGAGCTTCAACCAGGAACCAGTATAGCCTGTGGCCCGCCGCTTGACACCTCCCAAGGCTGAAACGGAATAAGGCAACCGGATATCCCCACCCGGCCCGGTAATGTTGAATCTCAAGCTGGCCGGGGGGCCGGTAACCAGCTTCAAGGTCGCACCTGCCCCCAACTCCACTATCCAAGACTGGGGCGGCTGAAAGAAGCGGATGAGATAAAGCCCGGCCGGCAGATCCTTTTTAAGAGGCAGCTTGGCCGGAGGGACCACGACTTCACCTTTCCGGCGGCTGACCACCTTGACCGTCCAGATCAAGGGTGCGCCGTCTTTGTCCTGCGCCTGTATCTCCAACTTGCCTTTGCCGCCTGCCCACAGGCGAGTGACGCCCCTGCGTCCCACTTGCACCCTTCTGGGGATCGGAGCGGGGCCCAGGCTGGTATGGGCAGGCCAATCCAATTCATACCCGCCGGGCAATACTTGCGTGGGCCGGCCGCTGCGGCCCAGGCGCCGCTTGACCATCTGGCGGTCTCGTTGCAGGCCATAGATGATATCCAGAGGCTGGTTTTGTACATTGTGGGCCAGGATTAAAAGCCGTGCCGGGCTGAGGGCGGTGCGCACGGCTTGGTGGAGCATTGGTCCCAGCCGCTGAGGGCCGGACGCCTCAAAATAGCCTCCACCCCCTCTAAGGGCTAGATGCTCCAGGGGTTCGCTGCCGGAACCAGGGGCCAAGGCCAGCACGTGACCAAAAACAGGGCCCTTGCCTAGGGGCAGGCCTTCCACCTGTTTTCGCGTAAGCCCCTGGCCCGAAGTCAGCAGCAAAAGAGATCCTCCCCCCACCCGGTGCAACCAGGCCAGGGCAGATTCAAGGCCTGCGGCCAGACCGGCCCTTTGCCGGGCGGGAGGGATATCCAGAACCAGCGCCTTTAGATGGGCCCCGGAGCGGGGAGGAACCAATTTCACCGCCCTCTGGCCGGAAGCCTGCCAGACCGCTGCGGTTACTCTGAAAGGCAAGGTGCGCAGTTCAAGAGGTAGGGTCTTCTGCACCTCCTGGGCCCTGGTGGACCCCCGCCAGGGCCGGTGCATGGCATCCGAACCCTCCACCACCACCGCCAGGTTCCAGTGGGGAAGCGCGCTTTCCTGGCCCCTTGACTCTCCCGGCGCCAAACCAGAGCAGGCCAGCAGCAGCAGCCCCACCAGCAACGGGCGGTAGTTTCTCTTGTTCATGCAGAGTTTCTCTGTGTGCCTGCCACCAAAGCCAAGAACCTCCCCCAAGCGGGTTTTAGACTATTGCTTACGGCCCTTGCCCGGAACACCTCCCGGCCCCATACCCTGACCCATTCCCTTGCCCATACCCGGAATGGACATCTTTCTGTAACCTGAGGGCACTTCGAACTTGCTGCCTGGCACCGAACCGGTCTTTATATTGCGGTACTCCACAGTCCATTCTCCGCCGCTGTCCGCCACCTTCACCGGAAAATCAATGCCTTTGGCCACCCAGATATATATTTTATTCACCTGCCCCATCATCTTTTGCGTGACCAGATACTTGGTGCAGGGCCGGCCATCCACTTTTTCAGTACCCACTTTCTTGCGGCTGACTTCGCCGGGAAGCTTCTTAGCGGAATTGGCCTTATAGGGAACCTCCTCTGGAACTGTGGTTTCCATATACATACGTTGTTGGGGTATAACCACCCACAGTATTTTTTTATCGCCCCTGATGATGGAATAGCCGGGCTGGCCGCCGATTCCTTCCATGCGGATTTTATCACCCTTCATGAACATCTTGCCTGTGACCTTTTTGCCCCTGTGGTTCATGACCATGTCAGCGGAAAACTCCAGCGCCCAGGCCCCGGAAGCCAATACCAAGCTCAACATCAACAAGACAGCCAGACAAAACCTTTTTCTCATCAGATCTCCTCCACGGCTCAAGCAAATGAGCCAGGTTAGCAGCTATTTAAATACCCTTTATTTTAAAGGGGAAACAGCCCCCCCACAACAAAAACCTGCTTCACGCCCACTTGCAGGGAGATTATTCGGCAAAACGGGTGGAAAAATCCCTTGACGCCGGTGACATTGATGGTTAGCTTGCTGATTCTATGGAGGAGGGCAAATCCAATCCAAGGCCCGATCTGCTCGATTGGCTGGGGCTCAGGCTCATACCCGGTGTGGGCAGCGTACGTTTCGCCCGCTTACTTGAGGCCTTTAAAAAGCCTGGCCTGGCCCTGGGGGCTCCTCTCGATCGCCTCAAGGCGATCAAGGGCATTTCAGAGGCGGTGGCCCTGGCGGTGCATAAAAAGGCCTGGTCCACAGACCCAGAGCGGGAAATGGAGCGCCTGCAAAAGATGGCCGGGCGGGTAGTCACCTGGGAAGATCCGGAGTACCCCCCGCTTTTGGCGCAGATTTACGCTCCTCCTCCCCTTTTGTACGTCAAGGGGGATCTATCCCCCTGCCGCCTAGGCGGGGTGGCAGTGGTGGGATCGCGTAAAACCAGCGCGTACGGCCGCCGGGAGGCCGAACGCCTGGGCCGCAACCTGGGAAGGGCGGAAGAAAGCACGGTCTCCGGGCTGGCCCTGGGTATAGACGCTGCCGCCCACCGGGGGGCCTTGAGCGTGGGCGGGCATACCGTGGGCGTGCTCGGTTGCGGTCTGGATGTCCCCTATCCCCGGGAAAATATGGAGTTGGCGGCTGAAATAGGCGGTTCTGGAGCATTAGTGACCGAGTTTCCTCTGGGGACCCCTCCCCAGGCGGCCAACTTCCCGGTGCGCAACCGCATCATCTCCGGTCTAAGCCGGGCGGTGGTGATTATCGAAGGCGGAGTGAAGAGCGGCTCTTTGATCACCGCCCGCCATGCCTTGGATCAGGGCCGCGAAGTTTTTGCCATGCCCGGACCGGTGGGCACCGCCGGAGTGGGAGGTTGCCACCAACTCATCCGCCAAGGGGCCAGGCTGTACGAATCCCCCCGGGATGTCCTCAGCCCGGAGGCCCTGCCGCCCCGCATGGAGACCCGAAACCAAAAACCAAGGAACACGCCTCCGAATCTTTCAGCGGAGGCCCAAAAATTGATAGACCTTTTGGGAGAAAAGTCGGTGCACGTTGACGTGCTGGCCAGAGAAAGCGGGATGTCCGCCCAGAGTGTAAGCTCCATTCTGTTGCAGATGGAGCTCATGGGGCTTATCCGCCAGGAACCTGGCATGAACTACGTGCGCTGCTGATTTAATATGGCCAAGAATCTTCTTATAGTGGAATCGCCTGCCAAGGCCCGCACCATAACCAAATACCTGGGCCCGGACTTTGTGGTCAAGGCCTCTGTGGGCCATGTGGTGGATCTGCCCCCCAAAGAGATGGGCGTTGATGTGGAAAAGGACTTTGAGCCCGCCTATCAAATTATAAAGGGTAAAGAAAAAGTCGTCCGCGAGCTCAAAAAGGCCGCCGGCAAGGTTCAAGAGGTGTTTCTGGCCCCAGACCCGGACCGCGAAGGCGAGGCCATTGCCTGGCATATCGCCCAACAGCTGGGGCGGCCCTTGGACCAGTACCACCGGGTTCTCTTTCACGAGCTTACCAAGAATGCCATCCAAAAGGCCGTGACCCAGCCCGAACAGCTCAACCAGAACCTCTACGACAGCCAACAGGCCCGGCGTGTGCTGGACCGCCTGGTGGGGTATCAAATCTCGCCTTTACTATGGGAAAAAGTGAAAAGGG
>JASFOZ010000298.1:0-5770 GCA_050116255.1 Desulfarculaceae bacterium | reverse complement strand
GCCGCCTATGGCGGCAGCGAGGGCCTGGAAAAGGCCAAGTCCGAAAATCCGGATCTGATCGTCTTGGACATCATGATGCCTGACAAGGACGGGTATGCCGTGGCCAAGGAACTGGCCGCTGACGACTCCCTGAACACCATACCCGTGATAATGTTGACCGCGGTCACCGATTATGTGGGCTCCACCAGCTACTCCCACCAGGATGGAAAAGGGCTGGAGGCCGACGACTTCTTCCAAAAGCCGGTCGATCCCCAGGCCTTGGTAGACCGTATAATGCAGCTGGTCAGTTGATTCCAGCCTGAAGCAAACTCACACCAGCCCTCCATTCCCGGGGGGCTGCTCCATTTTTTGGGTCTCTATTATTCAACAACCCTGCATATTGTGTATTTTAGGTTAAACCCGGCCTGATTCAGCCCTGATCATTAGACTCAGGCCAGCAAAGCTTATATGGTAGGGGATAGCAGCAGTTGCTAATAGCGCCTTACGGCCACGCAACTGCAAAACCGCAAACGGGGGCTGTTTGTGAAGGCCTTCTCCCAACCAAAGCCGTTGCCGATCTCTCTTTGTTTACCACCTGACCGGGATTGTCAAAAGATGAAACCAGAACTCGGCGCCTACAAGGCTTTATTCATTTCGGACGTGCATCTGGGGACAAAACAGAGCAACGCCCAATTAATAGACCAATTCCTTAAATGCAACCATTGCCAAGAGCTATACATCGTGGGCGATCTGATCGATTGCCTGAAGATAAGGCGCGCCCATTTCTGGTCCCAGGAGCATTCCAATGTAGTGCGGAGGTTGCTTTCTTTGTCGCGCCGGGGGGTGAAGGTCACCTATGTTCTGGGCAATCACGACGCATTTGTGGAACGTTTTCTGGAGAAAGGCCCTTTGGCTTTGGGAAATATATCAATTGTCAGTGAGTCGGTCTTCACCTCTGCCCACGGCCGCCGCTTTTTGGTCAATCACGGCCACGAGTTTGACCGGATCATCAAGTACAGCTTTCTCATTAACCGTTTTGGGGAAGGGCTGTATTCCCTGGTGCTGCGCCTCAACCGCTGGTTGAACCTTTTACAAAAGCTGATGGGCAGGCCCTCCTGGAGCCTGGCCTCCTTTATCAAGTTCAAGGTCCGGGGGGCCCTCAACCTGATCTACAGATTTGAAGAAATAATCGCCGATGAATGCAGGCGGCGCGGATTCGACGGCGTGATCTGCGGACATATACACCACGCCGGCATCAAGGAAGTAAACGGCGCCGCCTATATCAATTGCGGCGATTGGGTGGACTCCAACACCGCGGTGGTGGAGCACTTTGACGGAAGGTTCGAGCTGCTTCACTACCAGGGTGACGAAGCGTCGGATCAAGATCCCGGCCAGGATGACTCTTCCTGGTCCCGCTCCCGGCCCTTGGCCGCCTGAGCATTGTTTATCCTGCCCAAAGTCAAACCCGAAGCTCAGGCCTTAGCTTTTATCTTTTTCTCCAGGTCCAAAAGGATCAAAACCGCAGGTGAGGGATTTTTCAGGCACTCCGGCCCTTGCCATACTGGATTCCCCTCGTTCCGCCAGCGCCTTTGAAACTCCTCCAGGCCCATTTTCAGGTGCACATAGATCATCATCTTCTGCACAAAATTGCGCTCCTCGAAATCCAATTCCTTGCCAGTATCGATGGTGCGTCCGTTATCCAGGGTATAAAGCATCCGCCATCAGCCTCAGCGCCCGCTTTTCAAACCGTAATGGGAAACAGCGCCTTGAAGGTGCTCCCCTGGCCGGGCTCGCTCTCCACCAGCACCCGGCCGCGATGGTCTTCCATTATGGCCTTGACAATGGGCAACCCCAATCCCGTGCCCACTATGTCACGGGTTTTTTCGCTTTTCACCCGGAAAAAACGGTCAAATACCCGGTCCTGGTCCTTGGGGGCAATGCCGATGCCGGTATCCGCCACCGCGATGAACACATAGCCCTCTTGGCTGCCGGTGGCCACGGTGATATTGCCGCCTCCGGGTGTATAGCGTACGGCGTTGCTCAGCAGGTTGACCACCACCTCCCTGACGCTCTTGGGATCGGCCAGGACCCGGGGGATGCCGGCGTCAAGCTCCATGGTCAAGTCAAGCTCACTCTCCCGGGCCTTTACCTCCATGATCTCGCAAGCCTCGGTCACCAGGGGATTAATATCCACCATTTCTTTGGCCTGTACAAAGCTCTTGTTTTCCGCCTGGGCCAGGTGCAACAGGTCATCGATCATCTCGCCTACACCCCCCACCCGGTCCCGCATGCGGTTGAACAACTCGGTCTGTTTTTCGCTGAGCTTGCCGGCCAGTCCCCTGAGGACCACGTTTATCTGGGTGAACACCACCCCCAAGGGCGCTTTAAGCTCATGGGCCAACATGGCCACAAAGGCGGATTTCTGCTGGTCCATTTCCTTGAAAGGGGTTATGTCCTCCAGCACGGTGACCAACCCCAGAGTGCGGCCGGCGTCATCGGTCACCCGGTTGACATTGGCTCTCAAGCTGAGTTCCGGCTCGCCGGGAACTGAGATCTCCTGGGTAAGGGCCTGCACTTCATCAAGGCCGGAATCCAGTTTGGCGGCGATTTCTCCCAGCACGGCCAATTGGGAAATCTCTCCAAGGGGGGCGCCGATGGTGCATTTGTAGGGGATTCGCATCAGGCCGGTAAAGGCGGGATTGCAAAGAACAACGTTCTGGTCCTGGTCGGTTATGAGGACGCCCTCGGACATGCTGTTGATAACGGTCTTGAGCCGGCTGGACTCGGTGGCAATGACGCCCAAGCCCCTTTCCGCTTCAACAGCCAGGCGGTCCCGCTCCTCCTTAAGACGGCGATGCCCCAAGGCCCGGCCCACCACCTGCTTCAACAGCCAGGGGGCAAATGGCTTGGTGATAAAGTCCAGGGCCCCCATCTTGATGGCCGAGACCGCGGTTTCGATGGTGCCGTGGCCGGTGATGATGATCACGTCTACATCCCAGCCGGACTCCTTTACCCTGCGCAGGACCTCCATGCCCTCAAGGTCGGGCATGCGCAGGTCCAAAAGCAGCACCTGAAATTCTTCGCGCTCCAAAAGAGCCAAGGCCTGGCGGCCGTTCTCAGCCGTCACCACCTCGTAGCCCTGACGGCTGAGGACCTGCTGCACGCCGTCACGGATGCTCTCTTCGTCATCGGCCACCAGAACTCTGGACCTGCTGATGCCGGGAGCCATGTTAACTCCGCTTTTAGAAAAAAGACCGGCTATTTAGGAATTATGGCACTCGGCTACAATGGCAGTCAAACCATTGCTGAACAGCTTCAGGCGGCCACATAGCCCCGGCTGGTGCGGCGTACCCGCCCTTGAGCGACAAGCTCTTCCAGATGCTTGCAGATCATCACCTCTTCCCAAAAGGGCAATAATTGGGGATAGGAGTCGAAGGTGCGGTGAATCAAGGCGGCCATAACCATTTCAGCCAAAGAACGCTCCTGAGATAAGAACCTGATTATCCTCTGCTCGCGCTGCCCGAAAGCCAGAGCAAAGGCATCCAAGGCCTCTTCAATACCCTGGTGCAGGGGCAGGCGGTGTGAAGGCACTATCACCTGGGGCTCCAAATCTTTAACCACTTTTAGGGAGTCCCGGAACTGCTCCAGATCGGACTCGGGGTTGCCGTACCAGGGCCCAAAAGGGGTGAGGTCGATATCGGCGCTTATCAGTACTCCCCACTGAGGTAGCCAGAAACAGCAATGATCCAGGGAATGGCCCGGCGTGGGGACGACCTCCAAGCGGGTGGAGCCCACCTGGATAGTATCGCCGGGCTGGAAATGGGCCGTGGCTTCCTGGTCCACAAATCCCGTCTCCCGGCGGATAAAATCCGTCCAAACCTCTCCCATATCACTATCCCGAAAAAACCGGCGGCGCAGGAGTTCCAGCCTGCCCGCCGAATCAGCCGCCATCTGCGGGATCATGATCTCAGAACCTTGGAATAGAAAATTCCCGGCGGCATGGTCCGGATGAGAATGGGTGTTTAAAACCAGGTCCACTTTGCCCGTCTGAGCCCAGGGTTCAAGCACCGGGATACCGGCACCAGAGTCGATCAGGGCCGTTTCTCCGTCCCGGATCAAAACACTGTTGCAAAAGGGAGGCCGGCCCTTCCGGCAACCGCTAAGCAGCCATACCGGACCCGCTACTTGGATCAGTTCACCTGGCATTGGTCTTTTTCGATCAGCCATCACGTTCAGCTTGAAGATTTAACTTTCGTTTCAACTCGATAGTATCAGATACAGCCCAGCCCGGCGTTAAAGCTAGGTTCCCAAAATATCCTCTGTGCTCAGCCGCAGGTTAAACTGGCGGCTTATAGGGCCTCCGCCATGATCCCAGACTAAGGTGAGGGAGCTCCCCTGATAAGTCCGCTCCAGGCCGCTTTCAGACTGGCTCACCGTCTCCACAGGAAAGCACCAAACCCGTGCCGGTTCGCTGAAGGTAAGGCCCACCTTAAACCCATCGGTGTGGTTTGCCAAGGAGAGGCTACTGACATCCTGGGCCTGTGCAGGCTTGTCCAGGCCAACCACCTCGCCGCCAGCCAGCTCCAGCCTCTTGCCGGGGTCATCGCCAGACAAAAAGGAAAAATTAAGCTCAACCCCAAAACAAAGCGCAGGGATTTCAGGCCGGGGAGCCTCCAGAAAATAGCTGATCTTAAGATGCGGTCCCGGGCCCAGGGTGAATTTCTTTTCCAGGCTGAGGGGCAAAGGTCCTCCCGGAGCCCAGATATTGCCCTGGCGAAGCAGGCCGACCTCTGCCCTTCCCTCCTCCTGGCTGGATGGGCCAGATAACTGGTAGGGCTGATCGATAAAATCGCCCCACTCCTGGTGCTTGGCCTTTTGCAAGGAATCCAGATCCGTGTCCACGGGGAAAATATGATCCTGGAACAGGCACCGTTCATACCAATCGTAGATCAAATATTTTTCCAGGTTTGCCTCCTTGAAGACAACCTGGTCATGTATGGACTTGGGTTGTTCACCTTGGTCCGAGGCGGTGCCTTCTTCCTGGAAGTGGGCGTGGTAGGCCTCCGGGCGGCGGGTCAGGGCCAGGGCCAGGTTGAAGCGCCGGCGCCTAAGGTTCAGCACGCTGAGCGAGCCGCCATAGGACGGGTGCACCACCGCATCCATCTCCGGGTTGGCCAAAATCACTTCTTCATTACCGTCCAGATCCAGGTCCCGTACTTCACAGTGCGCCCACTTGGAATCTCCATTATCATGCCGGTCGCATATGTCCTCAGCCGCGATCAAATGCTCATGCACCGCTGCGCGCAGATGGCCCAAATAGAGGCCGCCGAAGAGGCCGTGCCAATAGGCGCAGTTGCACTGGGCCTGAAAGAGGTGGTCCCAGGCCTGGGCACCGGCGCCGGACTGGTTGAGCTTGGCGCTTATATAGAGCATGCGCTTGTGCATGAGGTTGGACTCGCGGTATTTGATCAGGAAATTGTCCCACAACCCCCCGCGTAAAAACTTACGCATCTGTTCATAGCGCCCCTCGGCCTGGAGGCTTTTAATCAACCGCTCCAACTCCAGAGAAGAATCCGCAGGCAGGGCCCAGGTCAGCATCTCCTCATAAGAGGCCGTGGGCAGGTACACCTGCCCGCTGGCGGAGCGGCTCTGCAGATACTGGCCGGGCAGTCCGGTGGCCAACCAATCATCCTCCTTGAGCACCGCCTCTATAAACCTCTGCAGCCAGCCCTTTTCAAAAACCCATTCATGGGTGCCGGGCCAGAGGCCGAACTTTTCGGAGTCGTCGCCA
>JASFOZ010000297.1:0-5803 GCA_050116255.1 Desulfarculaceae bacterium | reverse complement strand
TGGTCCAGGGCGTATATGCCGGATACCCCATGGTGGATATAAGGGTGAGCCTGGTGGACGGCTCCTTCCATCCTGTGGACAGCTCGGAGATGGCCTTTAAGGTGGCGGGCTCCCTGGGATTCAAAAAGGGCGTTCCCGAGTGCAACCCCACCCTGCTGGAGCCCATTATGCTGCTGACGGTCACGGTGCCGGATGAATACATGGGCGACGTCATGGGCGATATCTCCGGGCGCCGGGGCAGGGTTTTAGGCGTGGACGCCAAAGGCAGCCTGCAGGTGATCAAGGCCCATGTGCCCATGGCCGAGGTCCTGTCTTACCAGCCTGAGCTTACCTCCATGACCGGAGGCCGTGGCGCCTTTAGCATGGATTTCGATCATTACGAAGAGGTGCCCGGCGACATCCAGCAAAAGCTGGTGGAGGCCTACCAGGCCGCCCGGGCGGAGGGCACTAACTAGGCCCATCGACCTCCGGCCTGTGATGGGCCGGCGGCTGCGGAGTAATACAGATTCAGCACCGGGCAGTCATAATCACGGTGAGCGACAAGGCGGCCCAGGGCCGGCGGGAAGATACTGCCGGCCCTTCCATTTCCAAGGCCCTGGCCCAGGCCGGCATCGAGGTGGCGGCCACGGACACGGTGCCTGACGAGGAGGGCCAGATCGCCCAGGCCTTGCGGAGTTATGCTGACCAGGGAGAGTTCAGCCTTATCATCACCACCGGCGGCACCGGTTTGAGCCCCAGGGACGTGACCCCAGAGGCCACCGCCGCTGTGATCGAGCGGCCCGTTCCCGGCCTGGCCGAGGCCATGCGCGCCGCCGGCCTGGCCCACACCCCCCATGCCATGCTCTCCCGGGGCCTATGCGGCATCCGGGGGCAGTGCCTTATTGTTAACCTGCCCGGCTCGCCCAAGGCGGTGCTGGAGGGCCTGGAGGTCATCCTGCCCGCCCTGCCCCACGGCCTGGACAAGCTCCTGGGCGACCCCAGCGACTGCGCCCGCACCTGAGCCAGGCTCACCCCTGAAAACGCTCCTAAAGAAAATGTCCTGTTTATTTCCGGATGATTGACTCAATCCCCGGCCTTCAGATAGGCTGGTACCCAACAGGCGGATATGCCGAGGGCATATATGACTTGACCAGATAGCTTTTCTTTAATCAGCAACCTATTCTGAAAAATTTATCTCACTACAGGAGAAAACCATGAACAGGCGTGGGGTTTGTTTAGTATGGGTTTTTCTGGCGTTGCTGTTAGGGTCAGTCTCATTGTTTTGGGCCGATCAGGCCGAGGCCAACCTGGACCTGCATTATCAGTTGACATTTGCAGAGGCAGGCGGCCCCTTGGCAGTGGAGTTGACCATCACCAACCTGGCCCAGGACTCATTGGACCTTTTTGTCACCTCGTTCCGGGAGAATAACTACGGCAACTATTTCAGTTTAGTCTCAGGAATAACTGCTGCCGGCGCTGATGGAACGCCCCTTTCCTTTAATGTGGTTCAAAACACCTCTCCTTTAGCGGCTGCTGATGTCGGGCACCAGGACGTTACCGTAGACCGGGTGGTCATAGATGTCACCGGACAAGACACGGTCACCATCTCCTATCAACTGCCTTCCATGTCCGAGATTTATCCCCATCTCATGGAAAGTGAAGGGTACTGGGACGCCCCGCCGCCGAACACCTACTATGCCACTTACGAGTACGCCCTGCTAAGGCCCAGCCGGGCCTCGGCCGCTATTAACGGAGCCTGGATCAGCCACTCTCTGCCGGATAACTGGATTCTGGCCACCACCTATCCCCAAGAAAACGGCGTTTACAACACCGACCGGCTGAGCTGCATGTACTCTGACAACTCTCCGCCTTATTGGAATCATAATGAAACCATGTTTATCTGCGGGCATTCCCAGGAAGTCTCCGTGGACCGCCGCAGCTACCAGGGAATAGAATACATCTTGGTTGGAACCAGCGAGACATCCATGTCCGAAACCAGCAAGCAGGCCTATGGCGCCATGACGGCCTATTACTCCGAAGTTCTCGGAGGTTTGCCTATCAGCCGCCGCATGCAGGTGGAGCTGATTCCCTTTAATTATTGGCCCAGCCCCCATCTGCAAAGCCATCCTCTTTTCGGCGAGTGGATGAGCATGGGCGAGCTTAACTACAAGGCTTGGCAATGGGGCCCTGACCCCGGGCCGGGCGGAATAAACCAATCGGTTTATTACACCGGGGTGCACCGTTTGGGCCGGGCCTGGATCGGCGACATGCTGCAGTGGCTCAAATCCCCCAACTCCCTGCCCTATATAATCCTCATCAACGAGGGCCTGATAAATTATTTTGAAAACACGGCCATGGGCCGGTATTGGGGCGACGAGGGCCTGTCTGATTCGCGTTTTGCCGGCATGTATGAATATTACCTAAACAACTGGCTGGGCACGGCCTATGATCAGCCTCTGGGCAGGCCCATGAACCAGGTTGCAGTTTGGCGCCACACCTTTGAGGACTTCAAGGCCACTCTGGTGGTGTATCTCCTCAATAAAAAGATCATGGAGAACAGCGGCGGCGCAAAATCAATCGCCGACGTCTCCAGGCTGTTCTATCAAAGGTATGGCCTGCGCCAAAGCGGCGATACCTACACCCTCAATGACTTTGTGCAGACGGTTAACGACGCCACGGGCAGCGATTACAGCGATTTCTTCAACCGCTATGTTTTCGGTACTGAGGCCTTGCCCCTGGACGAATATTTTTACAGCCCGGCGGATTGACCGTGAAAAATTCCGGTCCACACAACCCTGGCGCAGGGCGTGTTTGTTTTGCTACTATATAGGTGCATTTCACAAAATCGCCCGCACGAACATACGATTTATGAAAGCATGAATCGTTGATTGGCCAGGAAGGTGGACCATGCGCAATTTAAAGATCAAAAAAACAAACGTTGTTAAAGCCTGGAGCAGAGGCGGCCTTTGGGGGTTCTTAGCGTTTTTGCTGATATTCGCTTTTGCCGCGGCAGCACCGGGCGCGCAGCTATCTCCATCCAGCCTCTCCTATCAAGGCGCATTCCGCCTTCCGGGTGAGTTCAACTGGGGGGCGCGGGGAATGGCCTATTATCCCCAGGGAAACGGCGGCGCCGGCTCCTTGTTGATCATTGGTTTTGACCTGAACCAGGCTGAGTTCGCCGAGGTTTCCATACCCACTCCCTCGGGAAGCAGAGACTGGCAGGCCCTGCCCGAGGCCGCCATACTCAGGGGGATGATCAATTTCGACGGCAGCATCGTGGAGAGTATAAGCACAGAGACGGCGGTGGCCAGCGGCATTGAGATCGTTCCCCGCCAGGGCTCCCAGGGCAGCGACAAGCTCTATGGTTCCATTGACCAATGGTACGGCGTTACCGACGCCACCCATCCCACCATCTGGTTTGCGGAGATGGACGGCTCCAATCCCCGGGGCCCCTTTCATGTGGGGCCGCAGGCATTGCCCTTCCACGGCAACAAAGCCGGCGATTTTCTGTTTTCAGTGCCGCAGTGGTATGCGAACCAGTATTTGGGGGGCAGGTTTCTAGTCACCGGCAAGACCCGGGGTGCCTTTGACGGGTCACAAGGCCCCACCCTGATAGCCTTCCGCCCCTGGGACAACGAAAACCCCGGCGGCGACCTGGATGCGGTTATGATGCTTTATTACCGGATCAATTATCCGGGCTGCGCCGGGCCCAATGTGGGCGACAAATCCCAGTGCGACTACCCTGACTTCACCATGTGTGACAAATGGGAAGGAGGGGCCTTTTTGGAGAGCGGCAACAACCGCGCCATCATCCTGCTGGGGCAAAAGGGATTGGGGTCCAACTTCTACGGCGATGCGCCGGGCGGCACCTGTGAAGACAGCCGGGGCTATCACTGCGACCCCTATGAGCGCCAGGTGATTTTCTTTGATGTGGATGAGCTGGGCCAGGTGGCCCAGGGCGCCCGCGAGCCCTGGAGCGTGAGGCCCTACAACATCTGGCGTCCCGGGGAATTTCTGTCAAACGGCAATACCTGCGGCCAGGTGGGGGGGGTGACGGTTGACTACGGCGGAAGGCGCTTGTTCATGATCGAAAAAGGAATGGGCGGGCACCAGAACGAAAACGGGGCTGTGGTCCATGTCTGGAGCATAAATTAAGACTTGTAATTAACAGCTAGTTCTTCAGGCCCAACATAGAGGTGATCCGTTGTATGGCCCGGCGGCCGTGGCTGCCGGGCCAAAATATTTTGCCGCACTGGGGGCAGCGGGTGAAACGCTCAGCAGTATGAAAAATATAATCTGGCACCAGACCTTGAACCTGGCTTCTCTCCACCGGCTCCACGAGCAGGTTGCAGTCCAGGCAGCGCGAAAAAAACCGGCTGGCGTCAACCTCCAGCCCCAGCTCCTTCACCACCTGCCCCAGTTGATCCCCCAGGCGGTCATGATCCACAAACACCACTCCGGGCTTTTTGGCCAGGCTGGTCCTGCGGGTCAACAAAACCTCATCAGGCCCCACCCGGGCCGGCGGCCGCTCCAGCAGGGCGGCATCATAACCCAGCAGCCGCAGCCACCGGGCCAGCCGGCCCAGCATGCGCTCCACCAATATGCGGCTCACTGCAATCTTTGAACCTCTATCCCCGGCGGCACATTAAGGGCAAAAAGCGAGGCATCCAAGTCCAGGTTGACGGCAAGCTCCTCGTTGCTCAGGGTGATGCTGCGCTCCTCTTGATCCTTGACCTGCAAACGGCGGGGGAATAGCCCCTGGTCCAGGCGCGTATAATCTGAAAACCGGCAGGACAGAGACAGCCCCCCCTCCAGGTCAAGTTGCGCCTGAAGGACCTGGTAGTCCTTCAAATCAAAGACCAAGCTCCCGTTCCCAGCCTGGCCCGGGGCCGCCATTTTGAGCAGGGCCTGGTCCCTTTCCGGCCCGGGCAGCACCTGGGCCTGTCCTTTTGCGGGCAGGGGCACATTGCCGCAGAGCAGAGAGAATATCTCCGACGGGGAGAGATACAATCCCAAGAACCGGCCCAAATTTTGGCGGCTCGCCTGCCCCACATAGGCCTTGTTGGCCCTGAAATCCAGGACCATAATGCGCCTGCCGTCGCAGACCAGATTCATTAAGGGCCGGCCAAAGGGCCCCAGCACCTCTGCGCGCAAACGGCCTGGAGACACGCCTTGGATGAGATGATCGCCATGGAGTTCGCCTTCCGGGGCCAGGACTTCTATGCCGCCTTGCATGAGAAAGCTGCGCACACCTTGGCGGTGGGCGGAAAGGCGCAGCAAGACCTGGTCAGGGCTGGGTAACAGGGCTCCTGAGGGTTGCGGGGTGGTTACGGCGCAGGAACTCAGCCCCAGCACAAAGGCCAAGGGCAATAAAACCGCTTTCAAAAAGTGATATGAGGCGGGTTTTTTGATCACAGCAGCCTATGGCGTTCCGGACAACCGGTGGGCTTCTTTAAGCTTCTTAAGCAAAGGTTCTTTTTTGGCCTTGCGGTGGTTAAGGGCCTTTTCATAGGCCTTCACCGCTTCCTGGTACCGGCCCAGCTTCATGGCCGTGTCGCCCAGGTGTTCGAAAATTACCGGGTCCTCCTCGCCGGACACCGTGGCCCGTTTCAAGTAAGTGAATGCCTGCTCGAATTGGCCCCGCTGGTAGTACACCCAGCCCAGGCTGTCCAGTATGTATCCGCTGTAAGGCTCCACGGCCAGGGCGCGGCGAATCAAGCGCTCGGCCTCGTCCAGGTTTTTTTTGGACTCAGCCAGGGTGTATCCCACATAGTTGAGGGCGCGGGCGTGGCGGTCGTCCAGCTCGATGGCCTTGCGCATGTTC
>JASFOZ010000296.1:0-5804 GCA_050116255.1 Desulfarculaceae bacterium | reverse complement strand
ATCCAAATCCATGGGGCAGGCGCCAGAGCAGCGGCCGCAGCCTGTACACAGCCAAGGAAACTTGGACTCCACCACCTCATCCACCATGCCCAGGACCAGCATGCGGATCACCTTGCGGGTGTCCCAGCCCTCCATGCCCGGGGTTCCGGTGATGGGGCAACCGCCGGAGCAGGTGCCGCAGGTGTAGCAGAGATTAAGGTTGGCCCCGGAAAGTTTCTCTTTGACTTCCGCGGGCAATGCCTTGATGGTTACGGTTTCTGACATCTCGACCTCCAAGGATACGCGATCCTTATGCAATTACTTGAGCGCCGCTGCCGCTTTTAGGTCTGTCCATCCTGTTGAATGACCCCGAGGCTTTTCCGCAACCTCCGGGTTTGCCCTGCGGCAGGGCAAACGAATTATTTATGAATATGTCCCTGCATCTTCCCAGGAAACTTACCCGACGGCCAGTAACCCTGGCAAGAAAAAACTCCCTATCCCTCTAAGGGGTTAAACCCAATCAATAAAGCCTTTGCCCCAAGTCAGTCACACTAAAACAAACGACCCCGACAACTCGGGCCCAATGTCTCCGCCCCCAGGGCCTAGGCAAGGACTCTAATACTCCCGGGGCAACTGGTCCAGCTTGTCCATAGTGAAAACCGGGCCGTCTTTGCATACATATTCCGGGCCCACGTTGCAGCGGCCGCAGATGCCTATGCCGCATTTCATGCGGTTCTCCAGGCTGAGCACCACCTGATCCTTGGTCCAGCCCAGCTTCTCGAACACCGGCCAGGTGAACTTGATCATGATGGGCGGGCCGCAGATCAAGGCAATGGAGTTTTCAGGCGCTGGCTTTACGTTTTCCACCACATTGACGCCAAAGCCCACCAGCCCGTCCCAGCCCGGGGCCTCTTTGTCTATGGTGATCAAGGCCTCAATGTCGTCGCGCTTTTGCCAGTCCTTCCACTCATCCTCATACAGGAGCATGCCCGGGGTGCGGGCGCCGTAAATAAAGGTGATATTCCCGAAACGATCCCGGTTGTCCGGGTGGAGCATGTATATCACCGTAGCGCGCAGGGTGGTCACCGCAAAGCCGCCGGCCACGATGACCACGTTCTTGCCCTCCATCTTATCAAAGGGATAATGGTTGCCCAGGGGGCCGCGCACCCCCATGATGTCGCCGGCCTTCATATTATGGAGTTTTTTGGTGACATGGCCCACCTTGTTGACTGTGAACAGCAAGTCGTCGCCCTCGGTGGGGGAGCTGGCGATGCCGATGGGAATCTCGCCAAAGCCGCTCACCGACAGCTCGGCGAACTGGCCCGGGGTGTAGTCAAAGGCCTGGGCGTCCTCCTGGTTCAAAAACTCCAGCTGAAAGGACTTCAGGCTTTTATCCTCGGTCTCCACGCGCACCTCTTTGATGCGCACTGGGTAGGGTACATAGGGATTGAACATGATCTGAGCCTTCCCGCTAGGCGTTCATCTCGTTAACCACTTCACGCACGTCGATATTCACCGGGCAGAGGAGCACGCAGCGCCCGCAGCCCACACAGCCGACCTCGCCGTCACGCTTCATGGGGATGTATTTGAATTTATGCATAAATCTTTGGCGCACCCGCTCCTTTTTACTTGGGCGGGGGTTGTGGCCGGTGCCGTGGACAGTAAACAGCCAGGACATGCAGTAGTCCCAGTTGCGCACCCGGCGGCCCTCTTCTCCCCTGGTCTCGTCCTGTATGTCAAAGCAGTGGCAGGTGGGGCAGCAGAAGGTGCAGGTGCCGCAGTTGTAACAGCTCTCGTAGACCCGGTCCCACATCTCGGCCTCAAAAAGCTCCATGACCTCCTTGGCGTTCACCTTGTCCAGGGCCACGCCGTTGGTGATGGATTTCTCGGCGGCCTGCTTCAGCTTCTTGGCCTGGTCCTGGTCTTTTTTGGCCGCATCAGGCAGGTCTTTGACAAATGGTTCGCCTTTGGGGCTCAGCACCTTGACCAGAAACTTATCGCCCAAATCCACCAGGAGGAGGTCCAGACCTTCTTCATGATGAGGGCCGCAGTTTACAGTGGAGCAGAAACAGGTGGGGCAGGGATTATTGCAGGCCAGGCCCACCAGGATTGTCTTTTCGCGTTTGTCCCGCCAATAGACATCATTGGTGTAGTCGTCCTGGCAGAAGATCAGGTCCAGAACCTTAAATGCCTTGGCATCACAGGGCCTGATATTAAGTAGCACCCGGGGCTGGTCCAATTCCGGCTCCGGCTGCATGATCATGCCCTGTTCATCTTCGGAATTATTGACAAAGCGCATCATGCACTCGGTCTGGGGAAAGAAAAAATCCTTGGGCGAAAGGTCTGTGTTGGCAAACTCCCAGAGAAGGTCTTTGGTCTCTTCCACCGGCGCCCACACCACCTTGGCGTCCTCGCCTTGGGCAGGAGCGAACACCTGGTGGGCCTTCTTGAGCTCAGCCAAGAAACCGTCCAGCTTGTCTTTGGCCAGTATCTTATCTGCCATGGCTCGCTTTCCTATTTGATGAACTCTTGAGGGTCATCAGGCCGGTACACGCTCATAGGCGGCGTGGCGTCCAGATCCATCCCCGCAGAGTATCCGTACATTTCGCGGATGTCCTTTTCGATCTTGCTGGTGAGCCGGCGCATCTTGATGCCCTGGGGGCAGGCCGACTCGCAGGCGCCGCAATCGGTGCAGCGCCCGGCGCAGTGAAACGCCCTCAAGATGTGGAAGGAGGCCACGTCGGCATCATCCTGGGTCTTGCCGCACCACTGGGGTTGAGACTCGTCCACAAAGCACACATGGCAATAGCACAAGGGGCAGGCATCCCGGCAGGCGTAACAGCGTATGCACTTGTCCACGATCTCACCCAGGAACTTCTGGTAGCGCTCTTCAGAATCCAGCTTCTCCCAGGGGGCCGCCACCTTGTCGATGTTGCCGCCGCTGGTTGCTTCGCCCTCCTCAGAGGCCCATTCGTCCACGATCACTGGGTTGCGTTGTATGCAGGTGTAGCAGTTGTCCCGCTTGACCTCTTTGATGGGCACCTTCTCCTCAAGGCCAGGGCCCTTTATTAACAGGTCTTCGCCCTGCTCCTCCACCTCGGTGATGGTCCGGCCCGGGAAACGGGCCAAGACCTTGTTACGGTCCACCATGCCGGGACTGTTAACCCCTATTACAAACAGATCTTCCCGGTTTAATTGATTTTCCTGAATCAGGCCCACCAGATTACGGCTCACGCAACCCTGAGCCACCACCGCCACCTTGCCCGTTTCTCCCTTGGGCCGGCGGATGAGCAAATTAGCCAGGTTGTTGCAGCAAAAGCGGGACCAGGTGAGTCTTGACGCCTCTTCCGGGGTGTAGGCGAAAAAGGGGCGCTCCCGCATGGGGACGGTGCCCTTTTCATAGCCCACCACGCAGTCCACCTTTCCCTCGGAAAGAAGCCGTTTGGCTATCTCGCGTATCTTCTCGGCCACAGCTTCCATTAGGCCACCTTTCGGATGTCTTTGATCATATGTTTGGCCGGGCCCAAGGCCTTAACCGCTTCGGTAACTTGTTTGACCGTCCTTTGGAATTTTTCGGCCTCTGCCGAAGAAATCCAGGAAAAATGTAAACGCCCAGGTTCAAGGCCAACATACTCTAGCAGGTTCTTCATGACGGCGAACCGCCGCCGGGCGAACATGTTGCCAGCGATATAGTGGCAATCGCCGGGGTGTCACCCACTGACCCAGACGCCGTCAACCCCCCGCCGAAAGGCCTGCAAAATGAACTTCGGGCTCATACGGCCGGTGCAGGGGATACGGATGACGTGAATGTTTGGCGGATATTGCATCCGGCTGACACCGGCCAAATCCGCGGCTCCATAGGAGCACCAGTTACACAAAAAAGCCGCTATCCGCGGTTGATATTCGGTATTTTCCGCACTCATGGGCAAACCCCGCTAGCGAAAGTGATCTCCATCTTACCTAAAAAGAGCCCCGGACCTGGTTTCGGGTCCGGGCCCGGCGGCTGCAACAGCCGCCTCCTATAACACGGCCTCAATCTGGGCCATGACGTCCTGGGTGGTGAAGCCCTTGAGATTGGGCGCGCCCGAGCGGCAGGATGCCGCGCAGGTTCCACAGCCCTTGCAAAGAGCCTCGTTAACCACGGCCAGGCCGTTCTCATCCTGATCTATGGCCTGGTAGGGACAGACCGTCCAACAGACCCCACAGCCCACGCATTTGCTCTGGTCTATCCAGGCCACGGTGCCGGGCAGGAACATCTCCTCCCGGGAAAGGACCGTGACCGCCCGGGCCACAGCAGCCTGGGCCTGGGCCACCGCCTCCTCCATGGGCTTGGGGTAATGGGCCAGGCCGGCCATGAAGACCCCATCCGTGGCAAAGTCCACCGGCCTCAGCTTCTGGTGGGCCTCCAGGAACCAGCCGTCATCGTCCATGGGCACCTTGAACATCTGGGCCAGGTCCTCGGCCTTGTGGCTCACCACCGCGGCGGCCAGGCCCAACAGGTCGGCCTCGATCACCACCTCCCGCCTGAGGACATGGTCTTGCACTTTTATCTTCAGCTTGTCTCCCGCCGCCTCCACCTGGGGTTTTTGCTCCAGGTCGTAGCGCATGAAGATCACGCCTTTGCTCCTGGCATCTTTATACAAAAGCTCCCGCTCACCAAAGGTGCGCATATCGCGGTAGAGGATGACGACGTTACAGGAGGGATTTTCCTCCTTGAAATGCAGGGCGGTCTCCACGGAATGGGTGCAGCAGACCTTGGAGCAGTAGGGCCTTTCCGGCTCTCGGCTGCCCACGCATTGGATGAATACCGCAGTCTGGATCTTCTTGGGGTCCACCTCGCCGCTGGTCAGGGCGGCGTCCAACTCCAGGTGGGTCATCACTCCCTGGTGTTTGCCGTAGAGGTATTCATCGGGCTTATGTTCATTGGCGCCGATGGCGATCACGGTGGCGCCATGCTCCACTTCCTGCTCCCCACCGCTGCCCGAGACCAGGGTGGTCTTGAAGTTGCCCACAAAACCGTCCACATCCTTGATGGAGGTGTCCAGATGCAGATGCAACAAGGGTTCGGCCTCCACCGTGGCGGCCAGCTCCTCCAGATAGGGCGCAATGGCCTCGCCCTGGCCGGTTACACGCAGAAAGCGGGCGTTTCCGCCCAATTGGGCCTGGCGCTCCACCAGGTGGGTCTCAAACCCCTGCCGGGCCAGCTCCAGGGCGGCGTTCATGCCCGCCACCCCGCCGCCGATAACCATGGCCGCGGGCTTGACCTGAAGCTGCACCTCCTCCAAGGGCTGCAACAGGGCCACCTTGGCCACGGCCATGCGCACCAAGTCCTTGGCCTTGTCAGTGGCGGCCTCGGGTTCACCGCTGTGCACCCAGGAGTCCTGGTTTCTTATGTTGGCCATCTCAAACAGGTATTTGTTCAGGCCCGCGGCCTGCAGAGTCTCTTGGAACAAAGGCTCGTGGGTACGCGGAGTACAGGCGGCCACCACGATGCGGTTTAGTTTCTCCTCTTTGATCACCTCGGCCATGGTGTCCTGGGTGTCTTGGGAGCAGGTGAACAGGTTGTTGCCCACATAGCTGACATAGGGCAGGCTCTTGGCATACTCAGTCACCTGCTCCACGTCCACCACCCCGGCGATGTTAATGCCGCAGGAACACACAAACACGCCCACCCTTGGCGGGTCCCCCCTTACGTCAAGGGCCTGGGGCACCACCTTTTCCTGGGCCAGTTCGCCCCGGGCCTCGGCCAGTTTGCCGGCGGCGGCGCAGGCCGCGGCCGAGGCTTCCATGACCGATATGGGAATGTCCTTGGGGCCGGCCAAGGC
>JASFOZ010000295.1:0-5822 GCA_050116255.1 Desulfarculaceae bacterium | reverse complement strand
AGCCCATCATAGGCCACCTGGGCCTTTAGGTTCAGGCCGTGGTCCTGGAGCACCCGTTGAACCGTCTGTTGCCAGGAGTCTTGATCCCGAGGGATGGGATAGGGCCTGCCCTGGGGATCGCAGAGCCGGGCGGCGGGCCGGTACTTTTTCAGAATCTGGTTGGCGGCCTCATCATCAGGCAGAAAATCCTGACAGGACAGATGCACAAAATAAACCTCACGGGGCTGCCAGCGCTTTAAAAAGGGCAGGGCCCGTTGCAGGCTCAGGTGATTGGCCCGGTTATGGGCCGGTTCGTTCAGGAAGTGGCACTGGCAGACCAATATGTCCATGCCGCTGAAGGCCTCCGGGTCCTGAGGGTTCATCATATCGCCGGTGTACCCCAGCCGGAAGGTTCGGCCCTGGTCCTGGAAATGGAATTGATAGCCCACCGCCCCCAGGGCAAAGGGGCCGTGTTCGGTCTTCAGGGGCAGGCAGGCCAGTTTGGGGCCAAAGGGCTCTCCAGCCAGTTCCTGCCCCGGCTGGGCCAGGCGCTTTTCCAACAGGCTCCCTAAAAGATACCCAAAACGGACCTCGATCTGCTCCCAGGCCGGGGCCGTGGCATAGACCGGAATGGGGGACCACTGCTCAGGGGGGAGGTTTCGCCTAAAGCAGAGCAGCTCATCCAGGCCCAGGTAGTGGTCGCCGTGCTCATGGGTTATCAGCACCGCCCCCGGGCAAGGCAGGTCTTCGCGCATCAGTTGCGCACGCAGGTCCGGGCCCGGGTCCACCAGGATGGGGTCCGGCCCCTGGATCCAGAGGCTGGTGCGGGTGCGGTGCTGGCCGATGGCGCGCAGATGGCGGCAGGTGGCGCAGGGGCACTTATGTTCAGGCAGGCCCCAGGCCCCGCCCGTGCCCAGGAATATCAGCTCCATAGCCTACTCCTTGTCTCCTATGTGCAGCCAGGTTATGCCCTGGGTAAGGGGATATGAACGCACCGCCTTGAAACCGGCCCGGCGCATCTCATCCCGGAACCGGGGAGGGGAGGGAAACCCCAGGATGGTTTCAGCCAGGTAGCGGTAGCTTTGGCGGTCCCCGGAGATGAACGCCCCCACTGCAACCAGGGCGTGCTTCAGATAGAGCCGGTATATTTTTCTCAGCCAGGGCTGATGAGGAGTGGTGAACTCCAGGATGTAAATCCGTCCCTGGGGGGTCAGCACCCGCAGCATCTCGGTCAAGGCCTGATGACGGTGGGGGATATTCCTTATGCCAAAGGCTATGGTCACGGCGTCGAAACTGCTTTCCCTAAAGGGCAGCCTGGTGCCGTCGCCGCAGAGCAGGGCCAGCCGGGCCTTTTTTGAGTTCGCTTTGGCCTGCGCCGGTTTCAGCATAGCCGGCACCAGGTCCAGGCCCACCACCAAAGGCCTTTCCGGACGCCGGGCTATCTCCAAGGCCAGATCGCCGGTGCCGCAGGCCACATCCAACACCCTGCCCCTTGGACCCGGCCTCAGGCAGCGGGCGCTGAAACGGCGCCAGGCGAAGTCCTGCCCCAGGCTCAATATATGATTGGCCAGATCATATACCGGCGCCACCTTGCTGAAGATGCGCTGGACTTGCTTGGTTTGTGCGGCCTGCTTGCTGGACATGAATAGAAGCCTCGGCAGGGTTTATTATATTTCGTGTGGATATGGCTGGTTTTCGCCCTTGTCAAGGCCGCGTACGCGCCCATGGGGTTTCAGCCCTGACAAGGGCGAGAACCAGCCAATACTCAAATCCTATGGTTCTTCCAAAGAAATGTTTCCCATTACTTGAAAAATCAAATGATGAAGGACTGCCAAGCGGGAACATGATTACCTAGGCAACATTTCTTTGGAAGAACCATTTTAATAAATAAGCGGTACCAGGGAAGCTTGACATTACCTCTCAGCCCAGCCGGCCTTGCCGGGCTTGGCTGGAATGGGCCTCTGAGCGGGCGGAGAAGATCATTTTTACTACAGCCCAATTACCAGGCCGTTTATGAACTCAGGCTCGATGCCATCCTCTGGATCCAGCCCGCCCAGTTCTTGCTCCAGCCTGGCGAACACCCCGCGCAGCATTTCCCCGGCCAGGGAGGCCTCTTTGGGGTCGGAAAGGCCCTGGCAGGAGGCGATGAGCTCTTGCCTCAAGGGCCCGGCCAGACCCTTTTGCAGGCCGCTGACAGCCTGGCTCAGTTCATCCCGGGGTATGGGCTCCAGGGTGTCCATGCCCAGGGACCGGCGGGCCAGCCAGGTCCCGATGACGGCACTGATCTTTATGGAGGCCGGATCCTCGGGCATGGGGTCCCAAAGAGACGAGACCCGGCTTTTTTCAAGACCTAACAATTCAAAAAGCAGCCGCCCCCAGAACCAGGCCTGATCCAAATAGCGCCGGCTTTGCTCCAGGTCGGCCAGGCTCAAAAAAGAGCGGTACTCCCGGTGCCCGGGCAGGTTGGGATCAAAATAGCGGGGCCGGGGAAAAATCAGCCCGGCCAGGCAGCGGTCCAGGGGCTCGTCCAATACATGCACCCCGGCGGGGATCTCCTTTAGCCAGCCTTCTTTGAGTAAGGCCCAGGCCCGCTGATTGAGCTCCCTGACCGCCCGGGCCCCTTTTCGGGCCAAGGCCGGGAGCCCCACCCGGGCCACGATGGCGGCTGCCGAACCCGGCTCTGCTTGCGCGGCCAGCTCCAGGCCCAGGTTGACCAGCCCCAGGCTCTCCTGGGCCGCCTTTTCCACCTGCTCGGGCTGGGTGGGGTCTGCGCCCAAGGCCTGCACCCCGCAGTTGGCGATGTAGGCCAGCTCCGCCCGCAGGGCGTCGGCGGCAGGCCCGTCCAGGGCGCCAGCAACTTGGGGCAGGGTCTGTTCCGGGGTCAGCAGGCCTATAACGGCGTCGGAACGGGCCGGGGCTCCTGCCATGAAGCCTAGGGAAGCCTTTTCGGGCAAATGGCTCCAATCGGTTTCCTGAAGCCGGGGTTTGGCCCATAGCTCCAAGGCCTCCAAGCGGTCCGGGAAGCCATGGTCCATCAGACGGCCCTGGCGCCAGCGTTGGGCCTGTTCAGCCAAAAGAGAGGCCGGCTCCCAAAGCATGGTCTCCATCACCTCTTCATAGCGGTGGGGCGTCTCGCTCTTTAGATGCACCAGAACCTGGGCCACCAGCTCGGCGCTGTCATTATTCCGGAATTTCAGATGATAGATTCCGTCCAGGGTGAAAGGGGGTAGGTCATCCGGGGGCTCTTGTTCGTCCGAAGAGGGAACATACTTCACCACCTGGAACCAATGTGCACCCATCAAGGCCAGCACTTCCAGGTCGGTGCTGGCCAGCCAGCGCCCCAGGCGCAAGGCGCCGGCCCGCATTATCAAGGGAATCCAGGATTCATAGCGCACAGGCGCCAAGCGGCCGTCCACCCACCCGGTGAGATCCAATAAGTAGGTCAGTTGCTCGTCGCTGCATAACTCCAGGAGCATACCGGCGTCATCCTGGCCCACTTCCAGGACCGTGCGCATAAATTCGTCCGGGGGCAGAATCTGAACCAGGTCTTTCGAATCCCGGGCCAGAGTTATAAGGCGCTCGCGTTCATTGCCCCGGGCCGCCAGGATCACCCGCAAGCGCTCCTCAGGGCTGAGTTTTTGCCATAGCTTCTCGGCCCGGCGCGGGTCACGGTTTTCCAGCTGCAGCCAGGCCTGGGGATCGGCTCCAGGGTGGGAAGGGACATGCTCCTGATTGTTTTTTTCTTCAGGCGTCATCGGGCATTTCCTTTTGGGGACCCGGGGGGCACACCCCGCAGCGGGTGCAGCTCATAGGCCGGCAGGGAGGGGACTGGCGTCCCTGCCGCGCCCTTTGGGCCTCGTCCCAAAGATACTCCAGGCTGATCCCATGGTCCACAAATGACCAGGGTAAAAGCTCATCCCTTTCCCGCCTTCGGGGGGCATAAAAATGGGGATCAATTCCGGTTTTTTTATAAGCTTTTTCCAGCGGATATCCCTCAGCCAGGGCCAGGAGCAAGGGCGCCAGACGCCGGTCCCCCCGGGAGAGCACCGCCTGCAGGCGGGCATACTTGGGCACCTCTTTGACCACCTTCAGGTTGGCCAGGGGTTTTAGTTCTTTGTTTATTCTTTTCATGCGGCTGCTGATTATCTCCAAGGGGGCCATGGGCTCCCATTGAAAGGGGGTCCAGGGTTTAGGCACAAAGGCATTGAGGCTTAAGGTGATGCGGCCCAGGCGGCGGCGGGGCCGGGAGAGGCTTACCACCTGTTGCCTCACCTTGCGCACCAGGGAGATAAGCTCGCCGATGTCTTCCTCCTCCTCGCTGGGAAGTCCCACCATGAAGTACAACCTAATATTGGGGATGCCGCCTTGAATCAGCCGTTCCACGGCAAGGGCCAGGTCGTCCTCAGTAAGCCTTTTGTTAATCAAACGGCGCAGCCTCTGGCTGCCCGCCTCCGGCGCCAAGGCCACGGTCTGGTGTCCGCTGGAGGCCAGGGCCGCCACCAGCTCCGCTGAAACCCGGTCGGCCCGCAGGCTGGACACGGAAAGGGCGCCGCCGGCCCTCACTACAGCCCCGGCCAAATCGCTCACGCCAGGCAAATCGCTTACCGCGGCGGCCACCAGGCCCACCCGGCCCCCCTGGGCGGCGGCACTTTGGGCGGCGGGTATAAACTCAGATCCTTCACCCAGCCGGGGGGGTCTAAAGATATGGCCGGCGGCGCAAAAGCGGCAGCCGTGCCCGCAGCCGCGACCCACTTCCAGCAAGACCATGTTTCCAAACTCAGGGCCTGGCGCCTTGAAAACGCTCTTGGCGAATCCGGATGCCGCACCACCTAGCTTGGGTGCGGCGATTCTCTCCGGCAGGCCCTGGGTGGGGCTGAATGAAGACAAGAGGCCGTTTTTTTGGTACTGGGGCCGGTAAAAGCAGGGAGCGTAAAAGCCGGGGACCTCCTTGCTCAGATGGAGCAGTCTCTCCTGGCGGGGCCTGCCGGCCAAGGAAACCAGGCAGTCCAAAAAGGGATCGAGCACCACTTCGGCCTCACCCAGCAGAAAGCCATCCAGCATCTCGGCATAGGGTTCGGGGTTGAGCATGGGCGCCACCCCCCCGGCCACAACCAATGGACCCCTGCGTTGGTTGGCGCTGAAACCCAGGCCGGCCCGGATCAACATGGCGGCCAGGTTGGGGGCGTCGTTTTCAAAGCTCAGGGTGGCCAGCACCAGGTCGAAATCATTTAGCGGCCGGGACGATTCCAGGGAAAGCAGCGGCGAACCGGCTTTTTCATAAAGGGGCAGACTTTGACGGTCCGGAAAGAAGACCCTTTCGCAGAGGGCGTCCGGGCGCTGGTTGATCAGGCGGTAGATGACGGCCAGACCCAGGTTGGCCAGGCCCACGACATAGGTGTTGGGGTATATCATGGCCACACTTAAGCGGCCGCCAGGTTCCTTAACCACCGCCCCGGTCTCTTTGGCTAACAAAGACCGGTGATAATCCACAATGGGCCAGGAGGAGCGGCTCATACCAGAGGTCCTTTGGGCGCAAAATGTCTCATGGAAAAGCCATGTTACCATACCCATGTGTACCGGACCACGCCGGACGGGGGCCTGCTTGAATTAGATGAACACCCAAGAAATGACCGGGCGCCTGCCTGGTTATTCAGGCAACATACAGGCCCGAATATTGAAAAGCTTCGTCGCTATGGGAGAAAAATGATTTGAGGATGATGATTTTGTTGATGGAAACAGGGGTAAAATCGACTATACTGCTAAGGAATATATGCCGCCCGCGCAGGGAAAAGGCTCACATTCATGAAGGTCTCATGGGTTTTGATCCGCTCATGAAGACCGCA
>JASFOZ010000294.1:0-5823 GCA_050116255.1 Desulfarculaceae bacterium | reverse complement strand
AGTCCAAGGGGAACCGCCGGGGCTCCCGGGGGCGGGTGTAGTCCAACAGGCCTGAAACCACCCTCTCCAGGCGGTCCACCTCCTCCACCGCGGCGGCGGCATATTTGGCCTCGCGGGTTTCGCTGTCATGGCCCTTGGCCAGTAGCTGCACCAGTCCGCGCAGGGCGGAGAGGGGATTACGCACCTCATGGGCCACCGAACCGGCCAGCCGGCCCAGGGAGGCCAGGTGTTCTGCCTGGGCCACCTCCCGGCGCAGGCGGTCCATCTCCTGGCTGCGGCGCCGGGCCACGGCCCACAATCCCCAGGAGGCAGCGCCGGCGGCCATGAAGATCAGCGCCGCCAGGATCAGGGCCTCCTGCACCGCCTTGCGCCGGGCGTCCAGAAAGTCCTGGGTGGATATCCGGACCAGGGCGTATATCTTCTCGGGCGTGCGCTCCTTGTATTTCCATAGATGGCGCCCCCTCATATGTCCGGCTCCCGGCATGCCTGAATGATGTCCGGGAGACAAGGGGAAGGCCCAGGGCGGCATGCCGCGCCCCAGACGGCCAAAGCCGCGGAAAGGCTCAAAGAGCTGCCCCAATATCAATTCGTTTCCTAAAAACACCTCCAAGGGCTGGTTATTGGCTACCTTGTCCTTGATCGACTCGGGCAGCCCGGCCAAAACAGCAGAGTTATCCGTAGATTCATTGCCCCGTTTTCCAAAGGCCAAAACCTTACCCCCAGGGCCGATGAGGGCGAAGGAGAGCATGTGGGGATGTTTTACCATCTCTTCCACCAACATCTGCAAAAGCTCCCCCTGCCACAAACCCCGCCGCATGCTGGCCCGGGTGGCGCCTTCCAGGTGGCGTATGCTCATACTTCCTTGGTAGGTCATGGCCTGGACCATGAGCTCTTTATCCCTCTCCAAGCGCTGGTAAGTGGTCAGGGCCAGCACCGCCAGCAGCAAAACCAGGACTCCGGCCAATATGGCCCAAGTCCAGGCGTTTCCAGGCTGGGTGCGGGATGGATTGCTCATGGCCATGCTTTCTAAGGTTTATTGATAAAAATCAGGGCCTCGGACCCGACATAGGCCCCAGGCCCTGATTCTAGCTCAGCTTTAGGGTTTAACGCCAGCAGTAGCCGCCACCAAACCCGGGGCCGTTTCCAGGACCGTAACCGCCGCGCGGTCCCCAGCCGCCTCTGCCGCCCCTACCCCAGCCGGGGCCATAGCCGCCGCCGAACTGGCCCAGGTGCTCGTTGCGTTTCTTCTGGATCTGGGCCCTGAGGTCGGTTAGTTCATCGGCCAGAGCCTTGACCTGAGCCTGGTCATAATTCGGTTGTGCGGTCAGGGTGCGCAGTTCAATCCTTTTGGCTGCCTGCTTCTGGCGCAGCTCCATGGTTTCCTTGAGAAACGCGGCCCGGGCCTGATTTAATTTCTCCTGGTCTTCCTGGCTCAGTTGTTGCCCCCAGCCCGGTCCGCCGCCCCGGCCGGGTCCTGCCATGCCGTAACCACGTTGTCCCCAAGGGCCGGCCCAGGCGCCCACGGCGAACAGGGCCACCAGCCCCAAACTCAAACCTATAATTGCTGTCCTTTTCATTATTTTCCTCCGGTTATTCATTTGAATGCCTTCAGCTTTTGGCCTGTAATAGAGCAGGAGGCGTGCCAAGAGCGATCAATTTTGAAAAGTTAATTTATTACAGCGTGTTAAACACAATAATGTACAGAATAGGCCGAGGCGGGGTGCGAAAAAAATATGCGGCCGGCCCGGGCGCCTGGAGGCTTTTTTTACAGGAGGTCAGATTTGAAGGGTGCAGCCGGTGGCTGTACTTAGATCAGGGCCTGGGGCGAAGGAATTTTCTTGTGCGGATTGAGTATGCCGGCCGGGTCAAAGACCTTTTTAATGCCCCGCATGAGTTCCAGGGCCACTGGGTCTATCTCCGCCCCCACAAATCCCAGCTTGGCCAGACCCACACCATGCTCACCGGACAGGGTGCCCCCCAGGTTGAGTACATGGGCAAAGACATCGGTCAAGGCCTCATGGGCCCGTTTTTCTTGGTCAATATCGTCTTTGTCATACATGATGTTTACATGCAGATTGCCGTCGCCGGCGTGACCGAAGACTGGGATGCGCAGGCCCCGGTGCTTGGCCACCTGTTGCATGCGGCGCACCACCTGGCCCAGCTGGCTCAGGGGTACGCCCACATCCTCGTTAAGCTTGCCTGAGCCCAATTTCAAAGTGGCCGGCCCCAAGGCCCTTCTGGCCCTCCAAAGGACATCGGCCTCGGCCCGGTCTTGGGCCAGGCGCACCGGGTCTGCCCCTGAATCTGCGAGGATTCTGACTGCGTCCCGGGCCTGGCGATCCACCACCTCCGGGGGCCCGTCAATGTCTATGAGGATCATGGCCTCGTAGCCAGCGCCAACGTCTACTTCCACAAAGTCCGCCACTGCCATCAGGGACTCGGTGTCAATGAACTCACAGGCCACCGGCTTTATGCCGCTGGCCAGTATGGCCTGCACCGCCTGGGCAGACTGTTCCAGTTTGCGGAAATATCCGTTCAAGGTGCGCTTGGCCTCGGGCAGGGGCAAAATGCGCAGGATTATCTCGGTCATCACCGCCAGGGTGCCCTCGGAGCCAACCAGCAGGCGGGTCAGGTCGTAGCCCACCACGGACTTCAGATTGGCACCGCCGCTTTTAAAGACGCGGCCGTTGGGCAAAACCGCGGTAAGACCCAGGACATAGTCCCGGGTTACGCCATATTTAACGGCGCGCAGGCCCCCGGCATTTTCGGCCACGTTGCCCCCTATGGTGCAAAAAGACACGCTGGCCGGATCCGGGGGATAGAAATAGCCCTTGGCCTCCACGGCGGCCTGGAGTTCAGCGGTCACCACTCCCGGCTCCACCACGGCGTTTTGATCAGCGGTGTTGATGGACAATATACGGTTGAGGCCGGCCATATCCAACACCACCCCCCCGGCTATGGGAACAGCGCCGCCGGTCAATCCGCTACCCGCCCCCCGGGGCACGATGGGGATGCGGTGAGCGGTGCAGGCGGCCATCACTCTGGCTATCTGTTCCGCGTCGCGGGCCCGGATCACCGCCTGGGGCAGATGCGGCTGGACGTGCCCGGCGGCGTCACTGGCATACAAAAGCCTTTGCTCCGGGGCCTGGGTGAAATTTTCTTTTCCTGCCGCTGCAATCAGGGCCTTTTTGGCCGATTCTTCCATGGACTGCCTCATAAGATTTTGATTGCGGAATTATATCAGATATGGGGCCAAGTGCAGGCAAGGAGAGCGGGCCGACCTGGACCGAGGCAACACCCTTGCCGCACCTGTAATTGCATCTTGTACATTCCTGGGCCTTACCTGCCGCAAGGGCTGGGTCTGAGGCAGAGAATTAAAAAAAAATCATGAAGGAAAGAGCAGTCGTTTGCCTGAATCACTGCTCAGCTTGCCCTGGAGTGTACTCAAGCCTTTTTATGATTCTCTTAGAAGAACACTTAGCCTTGCCCTTAAAAGAGAATATAATCGCTTTTCTGATAGTTGAGAAAACATTTTGACTATTAAAATGCGTAATACTATATTGATCTAGACATGCAGGGGGGCGTGACAAAGTCAAACAACTTAGACGTGCCACCTATTCTCATCGGCCGAGCGACCATCTCAGCCTAATCCCCAATGCAGAAACAAATGAGCAACGTGAACATGTGTACTCCGTTGCCAAAAGCTTTATCTAAGCAGGTGATGCTAGTCTTTTTATTTTTTTCAAAAATTGAGAGGTGAATTATGCCAATTTATTACGTCAACAAAAATGCACAAAGTACAGGTGAGCACGAAGTACACGAAGACGGTTGCTCGTATCTTCCAGAACCAGAGAACCGACAATACTTAGGCGTTTTTAGCAATTGTAAGGATGCTGTTCGTGAAGCGAAGAACTACTACGATAATGTAGACGGGTGCTATTTCTGTTCTCCGAAATGTCATACGCGCTGATAGAAAAATCATTTTGTAATCACATTCACCGCGAATCGGGTTCAAAGAGTTTCACCGCCTCTCCTCTGGTCAGGGGGAGTGGCTGTCGCTTTAATCCGCCTTATTTGACCAGGAGAGCCCTTTTACCCTTTCTCTGATCTCTTCCTTCGGGCCTTGGGTTGTCTGCCAGGCGGCCTTGATTGCCTTTGGCCTCCTGCATCAATTTTCAATTGTGCTTCCCCTAGGGGAGCGTAACCGCTCTGCTAACACACCGGCACAAAAAGAGCTTGACACACAGATAAATATTAACTAAAGAAAAATATTAAGCAATGGTTAATATTTACCTATACCGCCAAAAACAGGGAAGGCAATGTGAATCTGGGCACGCTTCTGCGCTATCATCGTAAGGAAAAAGGGCTCACCCTGCGGGCGGTGGCGGAAAAGGCCGGGGTGTCGGAGGGCTTTGTCAGCCAGGTGGAGAACAACGTCAAGACTCCGTCTCTGGACACCCTGCTCAATATCTGCACTGCCATTGACATCCAGGTCGGGGATGTCCTGAACCAGCTTCAGAATCAGCAGAGCCTCTTTGTTTTCAGAAAAAAGGAATGGGGCGAGGTGGATGTACCCCACACCGGCTTCGCCACCCGCCGCTTCTGCGCACCCGAGGACCGCGAACTCATCGACAGCGCCATATTGTTCATTGAGCCCGGTAAATCCATTCCCGTACGCAAGGATGTAAAAAACAGCCAGGAGGTGATCTGCGTATTGCAGGGCTCTTTGGAGCTGAGGCACGGCGAGGATGTGGTCACCCTGAGCCAAGGCGATGCCGTGCATCTATGGACTGAGCCCCGCAACCAGGCGGTGACCAACCCGGGGAAAAACCAGGCGGTGGTGATGTGGGTGGGGACCCTGTGAGATACAGTCCCGCCGGCCTTATGCCGGGCGGGATCGGGCATAATCCAATAACCGAGGCAGGAGGAGGAAGGACCAATGATAAAGTTTGGTAAAGGCAACCTGCGCGTACCAAAATGGAGCAAAAAGGTGTTTTTGGTGGCCGGCGGCTGCACGCCCTTCCGCAAGTACTTCCCGGAGTACAAGCTGGAAGAGCTGGTCATGATGGGCTACAAGATGATGCTGGAAGATAACGATCTCAAGATGTCCCCCAAGGAGATCAAGGACAGCATCCAGTTTGCGGTCTACGGCGAGTTCGCCGACCATTTCCAGGACCAGCTTCTCTGCGAAGCCAAGATGCACGACTACTTGGGCCTTGACCCGCTGTACAACGTGGGCATCAAAACCGGCGGCGCCACCGGGGGATCGGCGGTTCTTATGGGGGCCCAGGCCATTGCCAGCGGCTACGCCAACTGCGTGCTGGCGTCGGGCTGGGAGCGCATGGACGAGGTGGATACCCGCACCGGCAACTTCTACATCTCCACCGCCGCCTGCAAGGACTTCGAGACCCGCATGGGCCGCATCTACTCCTCTTACTACGCCCCCATGGCCAACCGCTTCGCCGAGCAGTACAACTTGAGCGAGGTCACCCGGGCCAAGGTGGCGGTCAAGAACCGGGGCTACGCCGTGTCCAATCCCAATGCCCAGCAGCCCGGCCGCCATACTGTGGAAGAGGTGCTGGCCTCGCCCATGAGCGCCTACCCCTTGCGTTTTTTGGAGTGCTGCGCCATGACCGCGGGGGCGGCCTCGGTGCTTCTGTGCGACGAGGAGATGGCCTACAAGCTCAGCGATAAGCCCACGGAGCTGTTCATCTGCGGCGGCAGCCACACCCTGCGCGTGGCCGACCGGCGCCATATGGAGATTCCCTTGCTGCCCCACGAGGAACCGGGCATGTACAAAGATCTCCTTTCCGAGTCCGGCCG
>JASFOZ010000293.1:0-5825 GCA_050116255.1 Desulfarculaceae bacterium | reverse complement strand
AGGGGACTCTGCCGGTGAGCCTGGCCTGGGAGTGGCTGGGTCCCCAGGCAGGCGCTCTGGCGGGGCTTTGTGCCTTTGGGGGCCATGTCTGGCCGGTTTACCTGGGCTTCAAGGGCGGCAAGGGCGTGGCCACCGCCCTGGGCGTGTTTTTGGGGCTTTCGCCCTGGGCCTTGCTCGGGGTTTTGACTGTTTTTGTGGCTGCGGTGTGGCGGACCGGTTTCGTGTCCGTAGGCTCTTTGGCCGGTTGCGGCAGCGCCCCCCTCTGGATGCTGCTGTTGGGCAAGCCCTGGCCGGTGGTGGTTGCCGCTCTGGCCATGGCTTTGGTGGTTTTCTGGCGTCATCGCGAAAATATCAGCCGTCTGCGTGCGGGCCAGGAGCACGGCCTTAACCTGAGCTGATAGCCAATCTGGCAGGATATTTACAATAGCCTCCTAAAGGCGTTTGAGGCGCCTCTGGCGGCGGCGCTTGGCTTTGGGTAGGCGGCGGGAGGGGCCTTTCTTTTTGGTGCTGAAGTCCCAGCCGGGCCTGTCGTCCCCCTCCCCGGCCAGATGCGATTCCAAAGCCGCCTCCATCAATAAATCCGAAAACTCAAAAGAGCTTATCACTTCCGCACCGGCCTGCTGGCAAAGGTTTGTCAACTGGTTGTCGTTGCTAATGACAGTGATTCCGGGGCCATGCCTGCGGGCCATTTCGATTATGACCTGATCGGCGCTGCGGTCGGCCCCGCTATAGATAAGGGGGATTTGGTTCAAAGAGCCCTGGCCGCCTTGCGGGTCCGGCCCGCCGTCAAGGACCACCGTCACCTTGTGCCCCCGCTTCTGGCGATAGAGCTTCAGGGCTGCGGTCAAGGCCTGGGGGCCCTGGTCTCTATCCTGGGCCAGGCTCAGATCGGCTGTGGCATGAATGAGATTGTAACCGTCGATTACCAGGTGCATAGCCGCTAGGTATGGGAATTTTGTTCCCGGCGGAGCACGGCCAGCAGGCGTTCCAGGTCCTGGTCGGTATAGTATTCGATTTGAATGCGGCCCCGTTTACCCCGACGGGTAATCTCCACCTTGGTGCCCAGATGGCGGCTTATCTCTTCGGCCAGGCCCGACAAATAGACTTCGGCGCTGGAGCGGGACCGGGGCTTAGGCGGCCGGGTCAGGGATTTGACCAGGCGTTCGGCGGCCCGCACACTAAGTCCCTTTTGGATGATCTGATCCCGGGCTTTTCGCATGAGGGATTCCGTGGGCAGGGACAGGAGCGCCCGGGCATGGCCGGCGCTGATTTTACCCGCAGCCAAATCCTGCTGAATGGAATCCGGCAGGTTCAATAGGCGCAGGGCGTTGGCCACTGTGGAGCGTTCTTTGCCCACGCCTTTGGCAATCTCCTCCTGGCTTAGCTCGAATTCCTGTTTGAGCCTCTGAAAGGCCCGGGCCTCTTCCAAAGGCCCCAGGTCCTCGCGCTGCAGGTTCTCCAACAAGGCCAGGAGAAGAGCTTGCTGATCGCTGGCTTGGCGTACCACCGCCGGCATGGAAGTGATTCCCGCCAGCTGGGTGGCGCGCATGCGCCTCTCCCCGGCGATCAGCTGATAGCCCTGGGCCACCGGCCGGACCAAGACCGGTTGCAGTAAGCCGTGTTCGGCGATGGAGTCGGCCAGGGCCTGAAGCGATTCGGGCTCGTAATGGCGGCGGGGTTGAAAAGGGTTGGGTTCCAGTCTTTCCAGGGGGATCTCCACCACCTTTTCCCCGGGGCGGGGATCGGTGGGCAGGGTCCCGGTCAAGGGTTCGCTGTCACCTAACAGGGCCGCCAACCCCCGGCCCAAGGCCTTTTTACGGGCCGGAGCCGGCTTTTGTTTTCCTTCCTGGCTGCTCATGCGACCGGCCGGCCTTTCTCTGCCTGGTTGCGTCCCAGGAGCATCTCCCGGGCCAGGGACAAATAGCTTTGGGCTCCGGAGCAATTACGGTCATAGAGCAGGACCGGTTTCCCGTGGCTGGGCGCTTCGGAGAGGCGCACGTTGCGGGGAACGATGGTGCGGTAGACCAGATCTCCGAAATGACGGCGCACGTCTTCGGCGACTTGGTGGGCGAGATTGTTGCGCCCGTCGAACATGGTCAAAATGATGCCCTCCAGGCCCAAGGTGGGATTAAGGGTGCGGCGGACGTGGGCCACCGTCTGCAAGAGCTTGGTAAGGCCCTCCAAGGCGTAATACTCGCATTGCAGGGGGATAAGCACCCGCTGGCAGGCAGTCAGGGCGTTCAAAGTGAGAAGCCCCAAGGAGGGCGGGCAGTCGAAAAACACAAAGTTGAACTTTTCCGCCACCTTGGTGATGCATTTGGCCAAGACCCGCTGCCGGTTGGGTTCAGTGGCCAGCTCAACCTCGGCCCCATAAAGATTGGCATCAGCGGTTAAGATAGTGAGATTGCTCAGCTCAGTGGGGATCAGCGCGTCTTGGGCCTGGGCCTGGCCGATGAGCACCTGATAAAGCGAAGGCCGTGCCGGGTCCGGCTGCAACCCCAGGCCGCTGGTGGCGTTGCCTTGGGGGTCGCAGTCCACCAGCAAGGTGGCCTTGCTGGCTGCGGCCAAACTGGCGGCAAGGTTAACGGCGGTGGTGGTTTTGCCCACCCCGCCCTTTTGATTAGCTACGGCAATGACCCGGCCCACGTTGCCTCTTTTT
Source organism: Desulfarculaceae bacterium (assembly GCA_050116255.1). GTDB lineage: Bacteria > Desulfobacterota > Desulfarculia > Desulfarculales > Desulfarculaceae > JASFOZ01. The sequence goes on along the minus strand of JASFOZ010000293.1, from coordinate 3,166 downwards.
CTCCCTGGGCTGGTTATCCGGAATCGGGTTTCATTATAACAGGCCCGCCCTGGACTCAAAGTCACTTCTTTTTGCGTTTGTTTTTCTTTTTGCGGCTTCGTTTTTTGGAGGCCGCGGCTTTGGCCGGCGGAGGCGTGCGCTTGGGTTCGGGTGCAGGGGCCGGCGCTGGTTGAGGCTTGCGGGCCGTGGCCGGAGCCTTGGCCATGGAGAATGCGGGCCGGCCTTCAGGCAACACCAGCAGGATGGGGCTGGCCACGAAGACGGAGGAGTAGGTGCCCACGATCACTCCTACCAGCAAGGCCAGGGCAAAGTCTTCTATAACGCCGCCGCCCAATATAAAGAGGCACAATAAGACGGCCAGAGTGGTGCCCGAGGTCAAGATGGTGCGGCTTAAGGTCTGGTTTACTGAGCTGTTGATGATCGAGCCTAAGGGCTTGCGCCCTGCCTTTTTCAAGTTTTCACGGATGCGGTCAAAAACGATGATGGTGTCATTTAAAGAGTAGCCGATTATGGTCAAAAGCGCGGCCACCGTGGCCAGGGTGAACTCCTTATCCAGAATGCTGAACACGCCCACGGTGATGATCACATCGTGTATAAGGGCTACAATGGCCCCCAGGGCGTAGCGCAGGCGCAGCAGCCAGCAGGCCCCCACCGTCACCACCAGGGCGGTGATAATAAGGTAAACCACGCCACTGCCGCCGCTGCCGTTTTCCACTACAAACGCCTGCACCAAAAGGGTGGCTCCCACCAGGGCCGCGGCCATCACCGCGGCCAGAGCCCATTTGGCTTCGAAGCGGCCGGAGATGTAAACCGCGATCATCAATATGGCGTAAAAAATGGCCAGCAGCGCCTTGCGCCTTAAGTCAGCGCCGACCTTGGGGCCCACCATCTCCACCCGCCTGACCTCGAATCCGTCCTTATAGGCCGCGCTCAGGCTCTGGCGCACCCGGTCACCCAGGCCCTGTAGATCCAGATCCTTTTTCTCCGCCCGGATCAGGTACTCATTGCCCTCTCGGCCAAAGGGCTGTACCAGGGAATCAGCCATATCAATGGGCCGCAAGGCTTCCTTGATAGCGGGTGCATCGGTGGGCTGTTTGAACTTGACTTGAACCAGGATGCCCCCGGCAAAGTCAATGCCGTAGTTGGGCCCTCCGTGCAGAAGCAAAGAGACTATGGTCATCAAGATGAGCAGGCCGGAGATCAGAAAGGCAAGGTTGCGCCGGCCTACGAAATTAATGTTTATGCCTGGTTTGATAAACTCCATTTGTGCTCCGGGCTGGAAATCCGTTTTCAGATGCTAAGGTGCTTGATCCTAAAGCGATGCAGGGCCAGATCAAATACCAGCCTGGTCACATAGATGGCGGTAAAAAGTGAACTGGCGATGCCTATGCTCAAGGTTATTGCGAAGCCCCTGATGGCGCCTGTGCCGAACTGGAATAATACCAGGGCGGCGATGAGCGTGGTCACATTGGCGTCCAAAATCGTCAAAAGGGCCTTGCCATAGCCGGCGTCGATGGCTGCGGCCGGTGTTTTTCCCAGCCGGAGTTCTTCCCGGATGCGTTCGAATATCAATACGTTGGCATCCACAGCCATGCCAATGGTCAAAATGATCCCGGCGATGCCGGGCAGGGTCAAAGTGGCCTCAAATGCGGCCAGCACGGCGGTGATCAACACCAGGTTCAAGATCAAGGCCAGGTTGGCCACCAGACCTGAGGCCTTGTAGTACAGGACTATAAACAGCACCACCAAAATCAGCCCCACCACCATGGAAGTGACGCCCTGTTCGATGGAGTCCTTGCCCAGGCTGGGGCCTACGGTGCGTTCCTCCAGGATCCGCACCGGCGCCGGCAGGGCGCCGGAGCGTAGAACCACCGCCAGGTCGCGGGCCTCCTCCATGGAGAAATCGCCGGTGATGCGGGCTTCGCCGCCGGTTATGGGCTCTTGAATCACCGGCGCGGACTGGACCTTGTCGTCCAGCACGATAGCCAGGCGCTTTTTGACGTTGGCCGTGGTCAGGTCTCCGAACTGCCGGGTGCCCCGGGAGTCAAAAGAGATGGCCACGTAGGGCTCGTTGTACTGCGAATCCACCTGCACCCGGGCGTCGGTGATGGTGTCTCCGGTCATAAGGGTGTGCTTGCGCAGCACTATGGGCCGTTTGCTGGTCCGGCCGGTCTTACGGTCCCGGTCATACAGGTACTTGAGTTCAGAACCCGGGGGCAGATCGGCCTTGGTGGCGGTGTTGGGATCTACGCTTTCATCCACCAGCTTAAAGGACAGCAAAGCGGTCTTGCCGATAAGGGCCACGGCCCGTTCGGGGTCCTTGACGCCGGGAAGCTGGACCAGGATGCGCCCGCCCTCTTGGGGCAGGATCTCAGGCTCGGACACGCCGAACTCGTCCACCCGGTTTCTGATCTTTTCCAGAGCCTGGTCTGCCGCCAACTTACGAATGGTTTCCTTTGCCTTGGCGTCAAGCTTCAGGATCACGTGGACCTTTCCCTCAGGGTCGGTTTCGGCTTTTTGGATGTTGTAGTCTTGGCCGAAACCGCCTTTGACCAGATCCTCGAATTTGGCCTGATCCCGTTTGGTGAGAAGGGTCAGGGTGATGAGGCCGCCGGGTTCGGCCTTGGGCCTGGTGGCGCTGACCTTGTCCCGGAGGCGGCGGCGAAGCTCCTGGGCGTTACGCTCCACCTGGGCCTCCACCGCTTTATCCACTTCCACTTCCAGCACCAGGTGCATGCCGCCTTGCAAGTCCAAACCCAGGCGGATTCTTTCCGGCAGAACGTCAGCGGCCCATGGAGGCACCTTCCCCCCTAGGGCTGGGATAAGACACCCCAATGCCGCCAGCACCACCAGTCCCACCACCAGGGCCTTCATTGTCAGGTTCCTAGGCAATATCCGCTCCTTGATGTGCTTCAGGTGGGCCTAAGACGCACCACCTCAGCTTCTCAACCCTAATTTGGGCGCGATATTTCAAATAACCGGCTTTATTTCTTTTTGTCCGCCGGTTGCGGTGGGGCCTGGCCAGCGGCGACTCCGCCGATGGCGCCCCGGCTAACCTTGACCCGAACCTGGGGGGCGATCTCTATGACCACAACTTGATCGTCGATGCCGGTTATGCGGCCAAAGAGGCCGCCATTGGTCATAACATTGTCTCCCTTACGCAGAC
>JASFOZ010000292.1:0-5836 GCA_050116255.1 Desulfarculaceae bacterium | reverse complement strand
TGCCGGAGAGGCCCTCAAGGCCTTTACCTCCGCCCTCTCGGTCTGGGACGTGCCCTTGGTGCGCGCTAATTTGGGGGTGGCCTACCTGCAACTGGGGCACCTGGAGGAAGCGGAACGCCACCTCAGGGCCGCCTTGGAGATGGACCCCAAAATGCCCGACGCCTGGACCAATCTGTCCTCTGTGCTGCTGCAAAAAGGGATCCTGGAAGAATCAGCAGAGGCGAGCCGTAAGGCCCTGGAGCTGTCTGAGGATTTTGCCATGGCCCACAACAACTTGGCCGTGGCCCTATTGGATCTGGACCAGGCCGACGAGGCCCGCGGGCATGCGCAGCGGGCATTGGAGTTGGGCTACCCGGTGCATCCGGATTTTCTGGGGTGCCTGGGCTTGGGGGAGGATGCCTAACTCTGGGGCCAAGAGGCGGCCATGGAGCCTATGCCACTCATCTTCTTTCGATTGCTCCCATACCTTGCCCTGGCGGTCTTTGTCTTAGGCCTGGGGGCGCGTATTTGGCGATGGCTGCGCGCCCCGGTTCCGTTTAGGACGCCGCTCACCCCTGCAGCCGGCACCAGCGTCGGCGGTGCGTTACTTTTGGCCAAAAGAGCCTTGGTTTGGCCTGATCTGGCGCGGTCAAATCCCTGGTTGTGGCTGGGGGCGGGTGCGTTTCATTTATGCTTGCTGCTGACCGTGATACGGCACCTGCGCTACTTCCTGGAACCGGTGCCGGTCTGGGTGACGGCCTTGCAGACTCCAGGCCTTTGGGCCGGTTATGCCTTGCTGCCTTGCCTATTGTTTCTGCTGCTCAGGCGCCTGTGGCATCCGGTCTTGCGGATTGCCTGCCCTGTCACTGATTATCTGCCTTTAGTCTTGCTCTTGGGCCTGGCGGTCTCGGGAGTGTGCCTGCGGCTGGCGCTGCGGCCGGACGTGGCTGCGGTGAAGATGCATATGCTCGCGCTTTTAAGAGGGGATTTCTCCCCTCTGCCGGATCCCTCCGGGCTTTTCTGGCTGCATTTTGGCTTCGTATCGGCCCTACTCATCGTTTTTCCCTTCACCAAACTGGTTCACGGGTTGGCGGTTTGGCTGAACCCGGTTTTGAACCTGGTGGATAATGTGCGACGCAAGCGTCACCTAAACCCCTGGCGGGAATCGTTGCTGCCAGGCTCAGCCTCAAGCCCGAAGCATCCCGGCCCCAACCCATGAGCGCTTACGGCATCCACACCCCCCCCAGCCCCAGGAAGGGCGCATCCAGGGGCATCATCCCCCGCCTGGCCTGGGCTGCGGATCAAAGGGCCATCGGCCTTCCCTCTCATATTCCCCCTGATTGGCCCCAAAGGTTAATTGATTTGTTCGGCCGCGCCTTGAGGCGGCACCGCTCCTTCAGGCTTTTTTTGGAAAGCTGCGTCCGCTGCGGGGCCTGCATTGAGGCCTGCCCGTTCTATCTAGGAACCGGAGACCCCTTGAATGCGCCCATGCTCAGGGCTGATTTGGCCCGCCAGGTCTATAGGGATTACTTCTACCCCAGGTACAGGCCCGGCCGGGTGCGGCGGCTAAAGGCCCAGGATCTAAGCCAGACAGTAATAGACTGGTACACCTATTTTTACCAGTGCAGCCTCTGCCGCCGCTGCGCCAAGTTCTGCCCCCTGGGAATAGACACCTCCGAGATAGTGCGCATCTGCCGGGAGATATTGGCCGAGATCGGCCTCAGCCCCCAGGCGGTCTCCGGCGCCACTGCCTCCGTCAGGGCCCGGGGAAACGCCCTGGGCATCTCCTCCCGCTCTTGGCAGACCCTGAGCCGGGATATGGAGGAGCGCCTGCATGCCCAAACCGGCCAGCCCATAAAATGCCCAGTGGACCAAGCCGGCGCTGAGATTTTGTTGATTGCGCCCGCGGCCGACCTCCAGGCCCATACCGGCACCTTTGCCGGGTATGCCAAGGTTTTTCACGCGGCCGGAATGTCCTGGACAACCAGCACCGTTATAAATGACGCCGCCAATCCCGGGCTCTATTTCCATCTTGCCAATCTGGACCGGATCAATCAGAGGATCCTCAGGGCGGCCAGAGAGCTGAAGCCTCGCTACATCATGTGGGGTGAAAGCGGCCATGGCTGGTGGGCGGGCCGCAACTTCTCAGACACCTTGAACGGCCCTTGGTCTGGGGAGCATTATTTGGACGCAGCCGCTCCTTTGCATATCTGCGAGTGGAGCGATCAGGTGCTGAGGCGCGGGGCTTTTCACGGCATGATCCGCAAGGAGGCAAATGACGACAAGGTGGTCACCCTGCACGACCCTTGTCACTGCGCCCGCTCCACCAATCTGCTGGAGGCGCCCCGCTCTCTGATAAGGGCATGCACCAACTTCTTTGAGGAGATGCCCAGCCGGACTGTGGGGCCTTGGACCCTTTGCTGCGGAGGGGGAGGGGGTGTTCAAGGGCGCAGAATGCGCTGGTTGCAGCTGGCCGGGTTTCTGCCCCGGGCCAGGGCCCTGGACCAGGTCCGGGCGCTTAAGGGCTGCAACTGGGTAGCCACGCTCTGCGACCAGTGCAAAGGAGCGATCCGGGCCGGACTTAGCCATTACCGGCTTCCTCTGGGCGTGGGAGGTGTCATGGAGCTCCTGGGCGAGGCCCTTTATCCGTCTTCGCCTGAAGCCGGGGAGGAGCAGTAGATATGCGGGCGGCGCTGCTTATTCTGGCTGTTGCGGCCTTGACCCTGGCTTGTGCTTGCGGCCAAGCACCCCCCAGCCCCGGGCCTGCTTCGCTTTCTGAACTGAGTGAATTGGAGCCGCCCGTCACCCATTCTCCCCGGGTCTGGTGGCGGGCCAATCATATGGTTTTTTTGCAGCCGCAATCACCCAAGCCAGCCTTGCTGGAGACCGCGGAATGCGCCCTTTGCCATGGCCGCCGAGAGTTTTGCGGCCAATGCCACAACTTTGTGGGCGCGGCATCCACAGCTGGGGAAGAATAGCCTATGTATTGGTTATTTAAGGCAAAAGTTTTATCAGTCATAATGTTGGGGCTGATGCTTTTCCAGGGGCTGTTTTTTCTTTGGCTGCCGCCAGCCTGGGCTGGGGAGCAGCAAATTTGCCTTTCCTGTCACCTGAGCCAACCAGGACGGCATTGGCTGACGCTGAAGGAACTCGCCGTAAGGCCAGAGGGTTCCTGTCCCGGGCTGAAGGAGCTGCGCCGGGAACTGTTGCTGACTGAGAGCCGCCTGACCAGGGTGTCTCAGTATCTGGCGCACTCCCAGGATATGGCTGCTTTTCCGGAGCTAAGGCAAAGGCTGAGGCGCTGGCGGGTGCTTTTTCAGGCCCTTTTGAGCCGGTCTTTACTCCCCGGCGTGCAGAACCTCCAGGCCCTGAGAGAGATCCGCCAGGGCATAGAGAATGATCTGATTATGCCTTTGGCTAAGGACACCATACAACGCCGCCGCCATGGCCTCTGGCTCACGCTCAGCCTGGCGGCGCTTTTGTTGTTGGGGGCCGCTGTCATTGGTTGGTGGCGCGGGTTTTGGCCCTACGGCCCACACAGAGATCCCTGGCGACTGGTTAAGGGAGGGCGTCTGTACTTTCACTCCAAAAGGCGGTCCAGGTAGGGATGCGGGTTGGCAGAGAAATAAAAAGCCTTGCTTTTGGGGCGGCGCTGCTTTTGGCCGTTTCGGGGGCCGGAGGCTGCGGCTACTCCAAAAGCGAAATCAGTTCCGGGGCCAAAAATGAAGGCGAGCAAAAGGCTCTGGAAATGCTGGACACCTGGCAGAAGAGGCAGCTCAAGGTGGTTGCCTTGTGCGGGCTGGCCCGCAAGGTGGAGCCTTATTTTCCTGATAAGGCTAAGGGGTGCTATCTAAAGGCGCTGGAGCTGGCCAAGTCAGGGGATAGCGCCAGGGCGTCCCAGGTGGCCGCTGGTCTGCGCTCCCAGGCGGCCGCACGCGTACAAGGCAGGGACAAAGACCGGCTCATTGCCCTGGCCCGGTCATTGGAGAACAGGGCCTTTGCGGGCTGGCCCATACGGCTGATGGCCGAAGGCGCCTTGAGTGCTGACTCCGAAATCTCTGAGCCCGCCTTTAAGCTGGCCCTTGAGCGGTGCCGCGCTAATCCCAACCCAGAGGCCGGGGAGCGGGAGTCAGCAGCGGTGATACTGGCCTGGGCCAAAATAAGGCCCCTGCAAGCCCGTGAGAAGGCTCAGGAGCTTAAAAATTTCCAGACCAGGGCCTGGGTATACCGGGAGTTGGCCAAGCTGCGCAGAGACCGGGGAGATCTGGATCGCGCCCTGGCTGCAGGCCGCCGCATCCCTGATGCCGCCCTGAGGCTTCAGTCCCTGGCCCGCAGCGCAGCGGTGATGCACTCGCTGGACCCGGATTCGGGTCTAAAGCTTATTGGGCGAATCTGGGCTGAAGCCGGGCAGGTGCAGACCGCCGCCCCAGGCTTACAGGATGAGGTCGCGGCCATCCTGGTCAGGGTTGATGTGGAGGCGGGCTTGCAGGCTGCCAGCCGCATTCCCCTTAAGAACGGGGCTGGATTTTGGGCCTTGTACCGGGCGGGTTTGGGTCTTTTGGGACGGGATTCCGACCGGGCCAGACACGTCTTGGTCAACGCCCTGGGCCGGGCAGAGGGTTTCCCCCTTTTGTCCCAGCGCCTGGGGGCGCGGTGCTTGGTCGTTCAGGCCCTGGCTGCTCTGGATCCCGCCGAGTCGCAGCGGCTTTTGGCAGACATATCCCCGGAGGTCCAGCATCCTGCCCAGGCCCCGGCCCGGGCGGCGCTGGCCTTGGCCCTGGCGCCACGGGACTTTGCCGGCGCCTTGAAAGAGGCAAATAAAATTCCGGACCCACGCCTGCGCCTGGATACACTGGCCCGTCTGGCCGCTTTGGGAACGAAAACCGGCCATAAAGGAGCGGACGACCTGGTGAAACAGGTTTGGGACCTGGCCCGGCAACAGGTGAAACAAGGGGAGGATATGCCCTTTGCCCTGTGGAGCCTGGCCCTGCTATCCTTGGATTCCTCACAGGTTATGGGATTGGCCAAAGCTCAGGCCCGGCCCTCTGAAAGGGCGGAGACGCTTTTGTTCCTGGCCCGCCGATTGCTCGCCCGGCAAAGAATCGGCCAGGCCCGGCAGGCCCTTAATCTGGCCCTGGAGGCAATAAATTCAATTAAGAGTAAACAAATACTTGACAAGGTGCGTTTGTTGGGCGATATGGGCCGTGGATGGTTTTCAATTGATGCCCAGCAATCAAGTCGGATCTTTGATCTTGGTATGGAAACCGCCCTTAAAATAGGTGAACTAATGCCGGTTCCGGCTTCAAAGCCACAGAACTGAATCTGGCATCATTGGCAAGGAGGTAAAGAGAATGTTTGAGGTTACGGTAGACGCGGACAAGTGCATCGGCGACGAGGAATGCGTGGAGGTCTGCCCGGTAGACGTTTATGAGATGCAGGACGGCAAGGCAGTCCCTGTGAACGCAGAGGAATGCCTGGGCTGCGAAAGCTGTATCGAGGTTTGCGAGCAGGACGCCATCACGGTAACCGAGGTGTAGCCCCCGCCGCTCAGATTTAGAGCTTGTCGCACAGCCGCCGGGATTATTGATGCCGGCGGCGTTTTTTTGTGCAAACGGTCGAAGCTGAAAGCCCAGATCCAGCCCCGCCTATTTCAGAGATGGGCGCATAGAAAAGGCCGGCCTCCAAGGAGGCCGGCCTGACCGCTGTTGCTGATGCAGGGGGTTTTACTTCTTGTGGCACTCCGCACACTTGGTGGGCGCGGTTTTCTTTTTGGCCGCCTTGTGGCAGTCGCGGCAATTGGTGTGATAGGCGATATACAGGTTGGGGACTTCACCCTTTTTGGGTTTCTTTTTCACCA
>JASFOZ010000291.1:0-5848 GCA_050116255.1 Desulfarculaceae bacterium | reverse complement strand
AGGCGATATAGCGCACCTTGCCCTGGCGGACCAAAAGGTCCAGGGCGGCCAGGGTTTCCTCATGGGGCACATTCCAGTCAGTACGGTGCAGGAAGTAGATGTCAATATGATCTGTTTTAAGGGCGCGGAGGCTGTTTTCGCAGGACTCCATGATATGGTGCCGGCTGTTGCCGGCATCGTTGGGGCCGGGCCCGGAAGGCAGAAAAACCTTGGAGGTCACCAAGGCTTCTTTGCGCCGGCCGCTTTCGGCCAGGAATTGACCTAAAATCCTTTCGCTCTCGCCATCAGAATAGACATCAGCACAGTCAAAAAGGTTGATGCCTGCATCCAGGGCCCTGCCGAGTATTCGTTTGGACTCCTGGGGGCTGGTGCGGCCGCCGAAGTTCAATGTACCCAGCACCAATGGCGCCACCTTTAGGCCCGACCTGCCCAACCGCCTGTACTCCATGGCTGTTCCTTTCCCGCTTGTTATTTTGCCCTTGGTCTTTAGGGCCGCAAAAGCATCTTAGGCCATGCTTTTCACTCAGCAGCAGACCAAAGTTTGGCTGTTGATGTTGCAAGGGTACCTCATCCGGAGGCCGGGACTCAATGATCTCGAATCAATGGCTTAATTCGTTAAGCCCGGCAGTTGGTTGGCCTAAGTGTCTGTCTCCAGGCGCTGGTGCCGTTTGTTTCTGCCGTTGGTCCACAACCAGGCAAAAGCCTTTCTTACATCCTCCAGGATCATATAGGAGGTGGGCACCAGGATCAGGGTTACAAAGGTGGCCAGCATGACGCCGAAGCCCAGACTCACCCCCATGGGGATCAGGAACTTGGCTTGGCGGCTCTGCTCCAACAAAAGGGGCATTAGCCCGCCAAAGGTGGTCAGGGAGGTGAGGAGGATCGGCCGCAGGCGGGCCTCTCCTGCCTCGACTATGGTTTCAGCCAAGGGCAGGTTATTCTTTAGCTTGCGGTTTATGTAGTGAACCAAAACCAGGCTGTCGTTGACCACCACCCCGGCCAGGGCCACAAAACCCAGGGCCGATAAAATATTTAGTTGAATCCCCAAGATCAAGTGACCGATGACCGCTCCGATGAGGCTGAAGGGTATGGCCCCCATGACAATCAGCGGTTGCAGATAGGAGCGGAAGGGGATCGCCATTAGCGCAAAGATAACGAACAAGGCCAGGCCGAATTCCTGGGCCAAGGCGGACATGGTTTCCTCTTGCTCCCTGAGCTGGCCCTCGTAGGAGTAGGTGACCCCGGGAAATTTCTGGGATAGGGTGACCAAAAAGTTATCGTGCAGATCAGCCACTATTTCATTGGCATTGGCCCGATTCTGATCCACCCGGGCCCATATAGTCACCACCCGGCTGCGGTCAGCCCTCTCGATGGAAGCAAAGCTCCTGCCCAGAGAAAAATTGGCCACAGCCGAGATGGGCACCTCGTCCCCGGCGGGAGTGCGCACCCGCATCTCCTCCAACTCGGCCAAAGAGCGGCGGCGCTCCTCAGGAAAGCGCACCATGACCTTGACTTCATCCCGCCCCCGCACCAATCTCTGGGCCTCCACCCCGTAAAAGGCCTGGCGCACCTGGCGGGCCAACTCCTCCACCGTTATCCCCAGATTGACGGCCTGTGGTTTGAGCGCAAGTTTTATCTCTTTTTTGCCGGCCCTGAATGAGTCCTCGACTTCGGTGACGCCCGGGTAGCTGCGCAGGTTTTCCTTTAGCGCCTCAGCGGCCCGGACAAATTGCCCCACATCCTTCCCGGCCAATTGAATATTTATGGGGCGGTGGGCCCGGCCCATGGAAGAGCGGGTGTTTAAGGAAACCGCTTCCGGAACCGGCCCCACCAGCCTGAGCCAACGCTGGGCCAGGTTGCGCGCTCCCAGGCCGGTCCCCAGCCGGTCTTCGGAGGGGATCAGCTGCAAGCGTACATAGGCCTTGTTTTCCCAGGCATGGGCCAGAACATGGCTGACGATGTTTCCCGGGCCTCCGGGCAGGCGGTCTTTGAATTCTTCATTGAGCCTCTGGGCGGCTTTCTCCATGCGCTGGACTATGGCTGTGGTCACCTCAAAGGGGGTGCCTGGGGCCGTCTCCAGATTGGCGATAACAAAATCGGATTCAATGTGAGGCCAGAAGGTGAACTTGAGCCGGCCCCCGGGGATCAAAGAGGCGGCCATCAGCAAAACCCCCAGGAAGAAGGCCAGGGTCAAATAGCGCCGGGAGAGGCAGGCCGTCAGCACCGGTCGGTAGATGCGGCTGGTGAACCAGCGCAGACACCAGGTAACCGCCGAGTTCACCTTATCCCAGGGACGGAATCGGCGGGTTTTGGTTTTACCTGTCCCGGCGAAGTGGGCCAGGTGGGCGGGCAGCACCAAAAGTGATTCCACCAGGCTGAACAAAAGGCAGGGAATCACGATGAGGGGCAACATGCTCCAGATTCTTCCCATGGTGCCCGGTATCCTGAGCAGGGGCACAAAGGCGGCCACCGTGGTGAGTACGGCGAAAACCACGGGTATGGCCACCTGGGAAGCGCCTTTGATGGCAGCCTCGGTGGGTTCCAGACCCCGGCTTTGATGGGTGTAGATGTTTTCACCCACCACAATGGCGTCATCCACCACAATGCCCAGCACCAGGATGAAGGCGAACATGGTCAACATATTCAGGGTGACCAGGCCGGGCATGATCCAAACCGTGGCCAGAAAAGAAATGGGTATTCCCAGAGCCACCCAAAAGGCGACCCTGAGTTTGAGAAAAAGGGCCAACAGGACAATTACCAAAAAAAACCCACTCAGGCCGTTTTTTCCCAACAGATCGAGCCTGCTCCGAAAAACCTCTGAGCGGTCCCGCCAGACCTCCAGGTTTATGCCCTCCGGCAGGGTGGGGCGGACTTTTTCCACGTATTCGTGAACCTGCCTCGCAACCTCCAATACGTTTTGGCCGCCCACCCGGTATACTTCAATTTCGACCGCCGGCATCCCGTCGAACCGAAAGAGCTTGTCGTCTTCTGTGAAGCCGTCTTTAATGCTGGCGATATCGCCCAGGTAAAGGGTGGTGCCGTCGGCGCGGGTGAAGATGGGCAGGCGGGCGAACTGCTCCCCCCGGTAGAGCTGGCCCTCGGTGCGAAGCAAGATTTCCCCGCTCTTGGCCTTGACCAGGCCGCCGGACAAATCCAAGGATTGGCCCTTGATGGCGGCGGCCACCTCCTTGAGATTGAGGCCATGCCGGCGCAGGGCGTCTTCAGACACCTCCACGCTGATTTCGTAGCTGCGGGCGCCGGAGAGCTCCACCTGGGTGATATCAGGCAAGGCGGCTATCTCATCCCTGATGCGCTCGCCCAAAACCTTGAGGCTGCGCTCATCGGTCTGTCCGTATAGGGCCAGGCCCACGACTTCCCGCTGGTGCACCGCTTGGGTGATGATCGGGCGCTCGGATTCTGCGGGAAAGCTGGTTATGGTGCCTACCCGGGTCTTTACCTCATCCAAAAGGCGCTGCATATCATAGCCGCTCTCCACTTCCACCCTTACCAGGCCACGGTTCTGCCGGGCGGTGGAGGTGATGCGCTCTATGCCCTGCAGGTCGTGGATGACCTCTTCTATACGGATACAGATCAGCTCCTCCACCTCTGCGGGAGTGGAGCCGGGATAGGGCACTTCAATGGTGATGAGGTCGATCTCGATCTCGGGGAAAACTTCCATGACCAGGCGGGGGATGCTGAGAAGGCCGCCGAACACCATCACCAGCATGAGCAGGTTGGCAGCCACCCGATTGCGGGCGAACCAGGCGATGGCTCGATTCACTGGCGTACTGTCCCTGGACGGGTCTTGGCTGGGGCCTGGGATGTTTTTAGATCCGGGGAGCCGGCTTTGGTGGTTTTGGGCACTATCTGCACCGGCATGTTTTCCACCACCGCCTCGGGCTGGGTGATACAGACCATCTCGTTTTCTTTTAGCCCCTGGGAGATGATGACTTGATCGCGGTCCAGCCTTAGTACAGTCACTTTTCTGAAGCTTATGCGCCGGTCAGGGCTCACCACCAATACCTGATTGCTGTCGCGTAAGACGCTGCGGGGTAAGACCACCACGTCCCTGGCCACCTTGCCCATGATCTCGGCGTCCACGAACATGCCCGAGGCCAACGGCGGGCGGCCTGTGTTGCGGCCCCGGCCATAAGGATTCTTGACTTGGGCCACGGCGATGACCATGCGGGAGCGGGGGTCCAACTCCCCCTCTGTCCTGACCACCTTGCCGGTCCAGGTGTATTCGCCACCCCCGAAACGGGCCCTGATTAAGACCGGGGGCAGTTGCTGGGACTGGTGGCCGTTGCGGTAGTCCATGGGGAGTTCCAGAAAGGCCAGCTTTTCGTCCGGCAGGGGAAGGCGGATCTCGGCATAGTCGACCGCGTAGATCTCCGCCATTTTGAAGCCCTTGCTCACGTATTGGCCCACATCGGTATATTCCTGGCGGACCCGGCCCGGGTAAGGCGCCTTGACCACGGTGCGGGCCAGATTCAGGCGGGCCTGCTTGAGTGAGGCCTGGGCTGAGCGCATGGCGGCCATGGCCTCGGCCAGCTGGGGCTCTTTGAGAACCAGGGGGCTGGCCTTGCCTTTGCGCAGGCGCTTCCAATCCTCCTGGGCCGCCTCGGCCTCGGCCTGGCGCATGGCCAGTTCCAATTTGGCCTGGGCCAGGGCGCCTTCGGCCTGAACCACCGCGATTTCATAATCCGCAGGGTCCAGCTTGATGAGGTCCTCGCCCGCTTCAAAGAATCCGCCGGCGGCCATGGCCGGAGACATGTAGATCACTTTGCCGGGAACCTCGGCTATGAGCTGGGTTTCGGTGCGCGGCTGCACCACCCCCTGCACCCGCACCTTGAGCCTTTGATCGGATTTGACCGCCTTTGTCACCCGCACGGCAGGGGGCGGTGCCTTGTGGTGCCTTTTGCCTGGATGGGGTTTGCTGGCCACAACATACCACGCCCCCAACAGCGCCAGGGACAAGACCAGCAGGGGCGGAACCGTTCTGAGAAGAATCTTCATCAATGGATCGACCGTCTGTTTAGCCGGTGTTAAAGGCCGGGTCTGGTTTCAATGCCTCAAACGGCCAAATGATATAGGCTTTTGTTCCTATGAGCAAGCTGCATGTCATTGGATCAGGGCTTCCCAGAAAAAGGCAGTAAAAACAACAAAATCTCACTAGTGGCCAACTGCCTGGGATCAGGTTATTCAAAGGCCCGGTACTCGACCCGGTACTGGGCATGATATTCACAGTGGACCGGGGAAGCGGCGCCTCTGGCTCGCACAAGTATTTTTCCCGGGGTTACCCGCGGCTACTTCCATGTTTGGCGCCGTGTCCAACCAAAGCGGCCTGGCTGCCTGTTTTGGCGCTTGGGGATGGGGGCGCGGGCCCTTTAACTTTCTTCCTGGTTGGGGACCCCGGCGGCTTCTTTGAGTTCCAGCAGGAAGGCTTGGGGGTCAAGATCGTACTTGGAGCAGATCTGGCCGATGGTTTGGAAGAGATCCTGGCAGCAGATGCACTGACCGGTGATACTTTCATAGCGTTTAAACACCGCCAAGGTATCCCGGTGTTGATAAATAACATCAACGATCTTCATGTCAGGGTTTATTTCAGGGTTTGGCATGGGCTGAAAACTCCCCAGAACCTAAGATCTCATCAAGGGCATCAGGTATACACTCAATAATATCAGACACCTGGCTGGCAGGATTGATACTGGCCTTGAGGCCGGCCAAGCGGTTGACCCTGGCTGCGGTCAGGCAGGCGCGGTCCAGGTCATAGCCCGCTGCGGCCAAGGCCGTTACCAGGCCGGTGAGAGTGTCGCCGGTGCCGCCCATGGCCTCCATGGCCTCCACT
>JASFOZ010000290.1:0-5850 GCA_050116255.1 Desulfarculaceae bacterium | reverse complement strand
ATAGACACCCGGCAGGCTGCTTCGCAAAAGCCTGCTAGCATCGGCTGGAGATAATATGGGATTTACGTTTTTCTTGTTCGGGGTGATCTTCTTCTCCTCCTTGATCCTGACCATGGTGGGGTTGGGGGGCGGGCTTATCTTCTCGCCTTTTTTGGTGCTGGTGGGGTTTTCCAAACCCATGGCGGTCTCGGTATCCTTGTTCCTCAATGGGATCGCCGCCGTCTCCGCCGCCATCACCTATTTGCGTAAGGGCATGGTGGATTTTGCGGTTTCTGTGCCCTTGATCATCGCCTCCAGCCTGGGAGCCCCCTTGGGCGCCTACACCACCCACCTGGTGGAGCTGCGCCTGTTTACCCTGATTCTGGCGGTGGTGATCTTTCTGGCCGCCCTGCGCATGCTCTTCAGCGGCAAGATCTCCGAGAAACAGGGAGAGGCGAGTAAGGCCAAAAGAATCATGGGCGGCGGCGTCATCGGCCTGGTCATCGGCTTTATGGGCGGGCTCTTGGGAATCGGCGGCGGGGTTTTTGTGGTGCCCCTGTTGGTTTATTTCTTAAAGGTTCCCACCAAGACCGCGGCGGCCACCTCCATTTTCATCGTGTGTTTTTCGTCGTTCAGCGGGTTCGCCGTACACGCCTCCCTGGCCCAGCTCGATTGGAGGTTTCTGCTTTTGGCCGCCGTGTTCTCCTTTGCCGGCGGCCAGATCGGCTCCCGCCTCATGTCGGAAAAATTAAAGGGCAGAGGAATCCGCATGATCTTCGGGGTGGTGCTTTTGCTCTTCTGCGCCCGGCTGCTATACAACCTGGTGGGCTGAACGCCTTATCCCAAAAAGGTGTGTCATGTCTTCTTTGGAAGAACCATTTGAATAAAAATCTGCTAGGGGTTAAGTATGCCCTGCCCCTGGACCAGCTTGGCCAGCCTGGCGATGTTGGCGCCATGGTGCTTAGCGGCCTCGATGCGCTCTTGCGGCACCCCGCCCTCAATCGGCTCCAGTGCTTCGCCATGGGCCCGGCCGTAAGGCCCCCATTGCAGGCCGCCCTTGGGATAGCCGGGGGTGTTCTTGGGCAGGGGCACGATGAACAGGCCCAATTCCACAAGGTTGTTTAACATGGACAGCATGGTCAGCTCGCAGCCGCCTCCGGAATTGCCATAGCCGCTGCCGCTGACAAAAACCGCCCCCACCCGGCCGATCAGGCTGTCATGCATCCAATGGGGGCTGCAGGCCTGGTCAATGAACCTCTTCAGGCGCCAATCCATGCAGCCCATGTGCACCGGCGAACCCAGGACCAGGGCATCGCAGGCAGCCACATCTTCAGTAGTGGCCTCTTCGGCCGCGATGACCTGGGGCTCTGCTCCGTCCACCTTCTCCACCCCTGCGGCCACCGCCTCTGCCATCTTTTTGGTGCTGCCATAATCGCTTGCATATACGATCAAAACCTTAACCATGGCATGCCTCCTTGTGCGGCTTGATCATCTATGCCGAGCCAAACCCGCCTCGGCACATACATATTGAAAAGACGGGCGGACCCTGTTCAGCCCGCCCTCTCCATACCTCTTTTATAATTCTCAAGGAAGACGCCTCTCCCGGCAAGCCGCTTGGGCGAATAAATGTTGTTTTTGAATGGACATCGGTCAGGGTTATACTTGGGTTGATTTGCCCTGGATACCTTAGAACAAGCGAAAGGTTGAAACTAATTTTAGAGACAGGAGACCTGCCGTGATCCAGCCCCTGATTAAACACAAAACCGTGGGCCCCTATCAGGTGCTCACCTATCTGGTGGCCTGCCCCTGGAAAAAAGAAGGTGTGCTTATCGATCCCGCCGGCCAGGAAGAGGAACTGGCCGCGTGGGTCCGGGAAAACGGGGTTAAGGTCAAGTACATACTCAACACCCATGGCCATCCGGACCATTCCTTGGGCAATAAAAAGCTCAAGGAGCTGCTGGGTGCGCCTGTGGCCATGCACGAGGCTGATGATGATTTCTTCGCCAGCGAGGCGGGCCAGGCCATGTCCCGCCAGGAGCTGGGCCTTCCCGGGCCGGAGCGGGCGGACCTGCGCCTTGAGGACGGGCGGATCCTGCCTGTGGGCGACCTGCTTATTGAAGTCATCCACACCCCTGGCCACACCCCAGGGTCCTGCTGTTTTCTGATTGAGGGCAATCTCTTCACCGGGGACACCCTTTTCGTGGGCGCGGTGGGCCGCACTGACCTTACCGGCGCCTCCCTGGAGACCCTTTTGCATTCCCTGGAGCACAAGCTCTTAGGCCTTCCGGATGAGACCGTGGTCTGGCCTGGGCATGATTACGGGGAGACCCCCTCCTCAACCTTGGCCAAAGAAAAGGCGGAAAACCCCTACATCACTGATTTCATCCTGAGTGAATAAGGCCCCTATGCGGCTTGTGGGGGCAGTGTTAATCAGGCCTTTCTGATATACTCAGCATCAAACTGCCGCAACCATCCAGGCCCAAGCCCAACCATTGGGCCTAAGCCTGGTTACGGGACTGAGAAAGCTGTCTATGCCTCCTCGAGCCAAAACCGCCCCTTCTAAGCAAGCGCGCCCCCCTAGGCGCAAAAAAAAGCTTTGGCTGGCCCTGGCCTTGGTGGCGGTCTTTATGCTGACCCTGTTGGCGGTGGATGTCTGGCTTTTGTCCCAAAACATAGAAGAGCGCTTCCAAGGGCGCCTCTGGAAGCTGCCCTCCCGGGTATACTCAGACCTCACCCTTATCTATCCCGGACAATCCCTCACAACGAAACAATTGGCTGCGCGCTTGCAACACCTGGGCTACCGCCAGGTGACCGGCAAGCCGTCTCCCAAGGGGTCGTACCGGATTTCCGGCCAACAGATGGAGGTCCATCTGCGCGATCTGGACACACCCTCCAGCAAACGGCCCGGCTTTCGGGCCCGAATCAGGTTCAACCATGGGCAGGTGAAATCCCTGCTGCGCCTGGGCCCTGATAAGCCGCTGACTCTGCTGGAGCTAGAGCCTGAGGAGATAGCCCAGTTTTTCGGTCCCCAGAGGGAGAGCCGGCATCTGCTGTCTTTGAAGGAAACACCCCCCTTCTTGATCAAGGCCATCCTGGCGGCCGAGGATGCGGATTTTTTCGATCACATGGGCTTTGACTTTTGGGGCATCCTGCGGGCGCTCTGGGTCAACCTGCGCCACGGCGAAGTCCGCCAAGGGGGCTCCACCATCACCCAGCAACTGGCCAAAAGCTATTTCCTCAGCCCGGAAAAGACCATCTCCCGCAAGGTCCGCGAGTTGATGATCGCCCTTATCCTGGAGGCCAGGTACGAAAAGAACACCATCTTGGAGATATATCTGAACGAAATCTATATGGGGCAAAAGGGATCAGTGTCAGTAAACGGCATGGGCGAGGCGGCCTGGTTTTATTTCGGCAAGCCGGCCCATGACCTTTCCCTGTCCCAGGCCGCCGCCCTGGCCGGTTTGATAAAGGCGCCCAACCGCTATTCGCCCTTTAAAAACCTGGGGCTTTGCCGTAAGCGGCGCAACCAGGTGTTAAAGGCCATGAATGAGCGGGGCTGGATAAACAACCGCGCCCTGGCTAAAGCCTCCTCAACTCCTTTGGGTGCGGCCCGGTTCCAGGCCTATCTGCGCAAGGCCCCCTATTTTGTGGACTTTTTGTCCAAGCAGCTCACAGAGCTATACCCTGGCGAGGCCTTGACCAGCCAGGGCCTGAGCATCTACACCACCCTGGACCCCATGGTGCAGCGGGCAGCCCAAAAGGCACTCAGCCGTGGCCTGGCCCGCCTGGAGAGGAACAACCCCTCCTTGGCGGCAAACCGGGCCGACGAGCGGCTGCAGGGTGCGGTGATCGTGATGCAGCCCAAGACCGGCAACATATTGGCCATGGTGGGCGGCAGAGACTACACAAAGACCCAGTTCAACCGGGCCACCCAGGCCAGGCGGCAGCCGGGCAGCGTATTCAAGCCCTTTGTGTACCTGGCCTCTCTGGACTCCTTTACCCCGGCCTCGCTTCTTTCCAACCGCGAGCGCACCCACATGATAAACGGTCAGGCCTGGCGGCCCCATAACTTCGACAAAAGCCAGGGAGGCCGCATGCGGATGCGCACCGCCCTGGCCAAGTCTGTCAACCTGGCCACCGTTGATCTGGCCTTGCGGGTGGGGCTGGACAAGGTGGCTGCCGTGGCCCGGGGCTTTGAATTGGCAGCGCCTATAAAGCCCTACCCCTCCCTGGCCCTGGGCGCCCTGGAGGTGTCGCCCTTGGAAATAGCCCGGGCCTATTGCGCCCTGGCCGCAGGCGGGGTCTTGCCTTTTCCCTTGTCCCTGCGGGAGGTGACCAACCAAAACAGCCAGGTGCTTCACCGCCGGCACATGAAGATCCATGCCGTCACCACCCCGGCCAAGGCCTACCTCATGTCCTCCTTGCTGCGCAGCGTGGTCAGCGAGGGCACTGCCAAAAGCCTGGCCCGCTTGGGCATTGATTTTCCCGTGGCAGGCAAAACCGGCACCAGCAACGACTATCGGGACGCCTGGTTCATCGGCTACACCCCGGAGATCCTGGCCTTGGTCTGGGTGGGCTTTGACCAGGGACGCTCCCTGCATGCCAGCGGCGCCCAGGCCGCCCTGCCCATCTGGGCTGAGCTGATCAAATCCATTCCCTGGCAGGTTTCAGGCCGCTGGTTCAGGCGGCCGGCTGGTGTCAGCCCGGCCCTGATCTGCTCTGACAGCGGCTATCTGGCCTCCAGGCGCTGCCTCCGGCCCCGCAAGGAACTTTTTCTGCAGGGCACCGCGCCCTCGGCCATTTGCCCCTTACATGGCGGCCATCAAGCAACCCCAAGCCAACGCCTGCGCGTAGGGACCTCTCATGAACCTGAAAAAGACTCGCACTAATTTATCAAGAGCCCGTTCCTTTAATCTAGCGGGCCTCTGCCTGGGGCTGGCCCTTATGGTCATGCAGTCTGGATGTTTATTTATTTGGCCCCCAGAGGAGTACCCCCCTCCCCGCCCGCCCCGGGCCCAGGCGCCGGCTGCCCAGTCTCAGACCCCAAGCCCGGAATCAACGCAGGCGGATATTCAGAAACCTGAGGCTGCAGCGGAATCGCCCCCAGCGGAGCCGGAACCCCAGGGCCCCCCGACGGGCCGCGAGCTGGCCTCTTTGACCTTGACTGAACAGGGACAGCGCCAGCTTCAGGAAGGACGGGTGGATCAGGCCATCAGCACCCTGGAGCGGGCGGCAGCCTTAAACCCGGACAGCGGCGTTAATCATTACTGGCTGGCCGAGGCCTGGCTGGCCAAGGGAAACGCCGCCCAGGCCCGGGAGCATCACCATTTGGCCCGGCGCTTGTTGCAGGGCCGCTCCCAGTGGCAAAACCGCCTCCAGGCCCAGAAGAGAAGACTGCTTAGGCTGAAATAAAAAACCCCGGACCCCTTTAACGGGCCCAGGGCTGTACCATGCTATCCGGTTGAGTCAGTCTTTTTCGATGACCTTGCCTTTGTGCTTTTGCCCGCACATGGGACAGGTGATGTGGATCTCCTTTTCATCGCCGATGAACTTTTCCCGCAGCTTCTCCGGCCCCAGGAATGATACATCCCCGCAACCACAGGCCGGGCACTCGGCCCGGACCTCGAATCTCTTTTTCTTGGACATGGCTATCTATTCCCTTCCCGGTCCGGACTTTTTAAATTGATCTGAGTCGGCCCTATTCCGGCGGCTCCCAGTCGTCTTCATCGTCCAGCTCCACGCCCAGCTTTTCCCACTGGGCCGCCGCCTCGGCGCGGGATTTCTCTATCTCCTCCTCGCTCCAGGGCTCCACGATGATCGCCTCTGACAAAAGCTCCCAGAGATAGAAGGTCTCGATGTCCAAGTCATATT
>JASFOZ010000289.1:0-5859 GCA_050116255.1 Desulfarculaceae bacterium | reverse complement strand
GGGTCAGCAAAGACGATTCCCATCCCAACCGCAAGGGGCACGAGCTAATGGCACAGGCGATCATTGATGTGATGCTCCGTAAAGGAGTGATGAAACATTTTCTAGCCAAACCCAGGGAAAATTTGATAGACACACCTGAGAAGCAAAAAAAATAACGGGCAGCTGGCGCTATGTACTTTGAAGAATTTTCACCAGGGCAAATGATAGAGGCCCCCAGCCGTGAAATCAGGTCTGACGATGTCACTGAGTTCATAGACTTGTCTTGGATGGGGAATACTTTATTCTTAAGCGACCAAGGAGCACGGGCGGCAGGTTACACTCGCAAGTTGGTCCCCGGTCTTTTGGTGTTGTCCATGGCCATGGGCCTAGTGCAACAGACGGGCGCGTTTGACCATGTAATGGCCTTGCTGGAATTCGACCACATGAAGTTTGTCAGGTCGGTTTTCCATGGCGATACCATAAGCATCACCACCACCGTAAAGAGCAAGAGGCCCACCGCCAACCCCAAACGGGGCCTGGTTATATTGGAATACAATATCTCCAATCAAAAGAAGCAGCCGGTGCTCACCACCCAAGGAGCCTATCTCATACAAACCCAGCCTGAGGACTGATCCCGGCTCTTTTGGCACCAAACCGCCTGCCTGGTAGTGACTGCCAGGAAGGGAACAGGCTATTCCCACATTCGGGGATCATAACTAAACGGTTTGGGGTCCTCGATTCTTATTTTCGGATAATCTTTATGATGAATATTTAGGAGATAGTTAAAATGTATTGCCCCCGGCAGGGTAGCTGAGGGAACTTTAAGGGCCGCAGACTTTTTTGATTTGACCCAGTCGGTTCCAACTTGTTGGGTATCATCCACGGGCGGCGATTGATTCCAATTCTTAGGCAGGCTATTCAGGTCCACTGTTTCTATTAATTGATCTGGTATCAAGACGCGGAAGGACACAAATTTTATATGCAGTCCTTCCCTTCCCAGATGAACGAACAATTCCAGGGCTGCCAGAGCCAGAGAGTCGGCCAAATAAACGCAGGCCGTGCCCGGAAAGTTCCAGCGGCCGCCAAAACGTCTTGCGCCTTCCCCGGAAAATGCCTCATCTGAGTGGGTAGACTTGGAAATCCTCCAGGCCTCGATCACGCCAAGACCCCGTACTCAATTCTGCCAAGCAGCGCTTCCACTTCCCTGGTTCCAACCTCAGTCTCCAAGAACTCTAAGGGCACCCTGCCGCCCAAGCCCACCTGAGGCGAGGTAAGCCATTTTTGGGCTTGATCGCTTCCTTCCAAAACCTCGGCAGCAAACGCAAATAATCTCACCACCCGGAACAGGCGGTCACTGGCAGTAAGAGAAAGTCTTTTGTTGGCCTTGCGCAGGCGAACCAGGCTCCTGCGGCTCAATGACAAAGCAGATGCCAGAAGGCTGTCATTAAGGGATAAGGCGGTTTGGGCGTGTGAAGCGCACTCAAAGGGAATTCCTTCCCGTATGATCTCATCAAAGTCAGCAGGAGTGGAAACAGCCCTTCCCAGGCATTTTTTACCACCCAGCACCTTTGAGATGTTTACCAGGGTCTCCATTAAATCCCTCCTCGTACAAATCCCTACTTGTACACCCCCCCTCGTGACATATGTCCTAAAAATAAGCGACAAATGTCTCCATGTCAAGCCCAAAACCCTGCCGGCCCCATCGCCTCAATGCCTTTTTGTTTATTACTTAAGGATGCCTAGTCTCTCTGATCAGTAAACTGGCGACCAATCCCATGAGCGCGAAAAAGGCCACACCCAGAAAGGCGATCTGAAAGGCCTGGCCAGGGTAGACGCGCAGGCCCTGCAAAACCTCACCCTGCCAGAAAAACTCCAAAATCCAGCCGAACAAGGGTTGCAGCAGGGCTGTACCCAGAAAAAGGCCGGTATTGGCAAAACCCAGGGCCATGCCTGAGGCCTCTTTGGCATTCTCCGCCACGATGGTGGGAAAGATCAGCACATTGGGGCTGGTGGCAATACCGATTATCAGGCAAAGGGGATATAAGGCCAAGGCAGGCACGACGCCGTCGCCCCAGCCTGCCAGGATCAACCAACAGGCAAGGTTCAAGGCCGAGCCTGCGATCAGGGGCAGCCGTCGGTTTTTAAAGAGCTTGTCAGACATGAACCCGACAACCCCTTGTCCCACCAGCATGCCCATGGTCACCAGCATGGTGTAATCAGCGGCCTGGGGCCGGGACATACCGTATACCTGGGTGAGATAGGGCACCCCCCAGGCCCCGGCAAAGGTGATCTGGGTGCTGTACATGCCCATTCCCACCAGCAGGCAGGGCCAGGAGCGGGGGTTGGCAACCACCGCTCCCAAATGCCTGAGCGTGGACGCCAGGTTCGGCTTGGCGGTCTGGTCTTCAGGCATATCATAGCTTGGCGCAGGCAGGGCAGGGCGGTCCCGGATTACCACCCAGGTCAGTCCCGCCACTAAAAGGGAAAACATCCCCACTGCTTCCAAGGACCAGCGCCATCCGATCCACAGGCTGAGCCAGGCCAGGGGCGTGGCCGCCAGAATGCCGCCGATTGTGCCCAGGCCGGTGGCCAGGCCCGAGGCGGTGGCGAATCCCCGGGACCCGAACCACAGGCGGACGGTTCTGAGTACGTTCACGTAGATCACCGATACGCCCAGACCCACGATGAGCCGGGAGACATAGGCCATGCCCAGGCTGGAAGAGGCTCCCAAGAGCAAGGCCCCGATCCCGCCCACGATTGTGCCCAGGGTCAGGGTGCGGCGCGAGCCCCAGAGATCTCCCATAATGCCGGCTAAAAACTGCATGGCCGCGTACACATAGAAATACACCGCTGCCAAATGCCCGAACTGGGTGGCGGTAAGTCCCAGGTCTGAAATTATCGGTGTGGAGATGGCGGCCAGGGAGGTGCGGTGGAACATATTAGTGCATTGGCAGAGCGCGCCCACCCCCAGGATGGTCCACTTGCATCTAAGTTCAAAGCTGCTTGATTGGGCGTCAGCACTTTGATCAGTTTGGGTTTGTATTGGCATATATTGCTTAGGCGTTTAGGCAAATGTGCATGGTGGAGACTCAGCCATGATGGCTTATACCAAATAGGACTGATGATGAACAACCGGTTTTAGGTTGGCATTGGCCTTGCCTGTCATCAAATGCTTTCACATACTGCATTCTTGGCTGAGAATCTCAAAAGAGGCGCGCCGGGCCTGCCTTTCAATCCAGGGAAGGTGCCCGCAATGGTCCAGCATAATAAACTTGAAGTCCTTGAGCACAGAGGAGAGCGGCTCTTTAACCCCTTGGGCGGGATGGGGATCATAATCGCCATGTATGGCCACCACCGGGCACTTAATCTGTCTGCCCAGTTCCAAAAAACCGCCCTTTGCGCGAAGTTTTTGGGCATCGCTCCATACTTTAATATTAATCTCAAAATCGCAGGCAATTACCTCAGTGTCCAGGGTTATGGGGTCATAGGCATCCGCCCTGGTGCAGACTTCCCCGAACCGGGCCAATAGGCTGTTTTTATCCTTTGCCTCTGGGTCCTCCAGCTCCTGCATGATAGCAAGCGCCTGTATTCTGTGTTGCTCACTTAGGCGGTCCAGCCTGGTAGGCATGATGCCGGCGGCGTATTTGTCTTCATAGACGCCGCTGCCCACCAAAATGAGCCTGCTCACCAGCTCCGTATAGCGGGCCGTTAAGATGAAACTGAGCATAGCCCCCCATGAGGAGCCGATCAGGGTGAGGGGCAGGGCGGCATGGTCCTTTAGTACCTTCCTTAGCTCCTGGACCTGGCCCTCCAGGGAGGCCTTGGTCTGCAAAGGCTCCAGCACTCCGGCTTCAGATGACAGCTCCCTGGCCACCGGGGCCATGGCTCCGGGCGCACCCGGACCCCCGTGGATCACGGCTATGCTGAAGGGCGGCCGGCCATATGTCCTAAGGTTGTCCATCAATTTTGGCTTGGGTTATTTTGGGATCTGGGGCCGGGGCCAACTACTGGTAGCTGTCCAGGGGGTCACGGTCAAAACGCTTTTTGAACTCTGCCTGGTCCATAAAGGAATAATTAGGATTCAACTCCAACAGGCGCTGTTTGTTTTTTTGGTCTGTGAACACCCACTTGCCTTGGTTATTATCAAAAAATAACGGAATCTTCAGATTCTCTTCGTAAAAACTTCTTACACCCGCGGATGTGTTGAGCCGCTCTGAAAAAAGAATGTTAAAGGCCGATGTTTTCTCTGTAGAGGGATCGAGCGGAAAAGCCATTATGGTGGCGGCGGTGAACCGCTGGAAATCCAAAGGCTCTTCTTTGTTCAGGCTGGGTAATAGTTCAGAAAATGATAAGGGAGTACCGTTTCTTTCCACAGTAACCTTTAAGTCGAGATCGTACATTACCCACTTGTTCAGGTCTGCTTTATATACCTCCAGCAAGGTATGTGATCTCAACTGGTTTTCAGGGGAAATTGCCGCACCGGCTACACTGATTGCCTTATGTCCCAGGCTGTTTAATATTTGGCAGGCAAAAAAGGAATTATAGCCACAGGTCAGCACTAGCTTATGTTGTGAGGCCTTTAATAAGAGTTGTTCGAGGTTGAGCTTGTCATCTTCGTTGCCATGTGAGGTGATCCAGGCCAGGCTGGAAAGAAGGGGGTCTAATTGATTTTTATAAACAATCTTCTGCACCCCATGCCGGTGCTGGTCTATAAAACGGTACAATCCTTCTTTGTCTAAATTATAGGTATTGCCATTAAAGGAATATTGACCAGGATGAATCAGGAGTTGTTGGGGTAGGGGAGGTGCAGAAGGCGTGCTCTGAGCCGGATATATAGAAGTGGTTTGATAATTAAGGGCAAAGTAAACTGTGTCATTATACAATTTCGCGGTTGATACCTGTGAGCCTGGCTCTTTTTGAGCGGGTGCGCTGGCATCAGGCTTCCTGAGTTGCGTAGCCAGGGCCTGCACTTCCGGGCCCTGGTGTTGAGCCAAAAACTGGCTGGCGACCCTGTCCGCCTCATTTTTTCTGCCAGTCATGGCCAAAACGGCAATAATACCCAGAGCTGAGATCAGGGAAGGCTTTAACTTCCAGGCTGCTTCGAAAAATTCAAGGGCATTGGGCTCTTGGTTGAGATTGTGGCAGCAGATACCCATCAACTCCAGAATGCCCGCTTTTTGCTTGAAACCAGGAATGCCTTGATAGCATGACAAGGCTTGTTGAAATTGCCCCAAAGAATCAAAGGATTTGGCCAAAGCGAGGAGTTCGGGCTCAGAAGTGGGCTGATTGCCGGCATTGAAATGGTTAATGATTTGGGGGTATTTTTTTTCTTCCCACCATCCTAGAAAACCCGGCTGGTGATCTTTTTTGATTTTATCTTTTTGAGATCGGGATCTAATCACCAAGTTCTTGTGATAACCAAAGGGAAGATCATGAATTATCCCTTTGTCCAGCTTGAAGGGATCGATCTCTGGATCGCTGAATTCATGCCGCAGACATAATGCCTTAATGTTTTCTTGGGTGTATGCCATTTTGGCCGGTTGATCATGCAACATTCCTTGCGTATTTTTATGCCAATTTATGATTTGGCTATAGGCAAAGGCCACGTGATTAATATTATTTTCAAGCAAGCCCCGCTTAAAAAAGTCAGTCAGATACCAATCCAATGAGGTCAAATGCATTATAAGGTCGCCCCCGGGCTTTAACACGCGCTTAAATTCGCGCATAGTCTGATCTGCGGGGACCAACATCAATACACCATAACAAAAAATGGCATCAAAGTAGTTCTCAGGAAAAGGAATCTCCGTAAGGCTGGCGGTAATGAAGACGGGCAATTTTTTGCAAGGATAAAGAGATGAAATGGCTTTGGCCAGGGTTATA
>JASFOZ010000288.1:0-5864 GCA_050116255.1 Desulfarculaceae bacterium | reverse complement strand
ATCCAGCTCCACCGCGGCCACCGAGCTGTCGCCCGGGCCGCCGATGCCAAAGGAGCCCAGGGCCAGGCCTACGCCACGGCGCACGGGGCAGTCCCCGGCGGCGGCCTCCTGCTTGGCCCGCTCATAATGGGGCCGCATGGCCTCCATCAGGCCGTCAATGGGCCATTGCTCTACCACACGTCCGGTGGATTTGCTTTGGCCGGGACTCAGAAGGTTTTTGAGCCGGAACTCAAAGGCGTCCATCCCCAGCTTGACCGCCAGCATCTCCATGGCGGTCTCCAAGGCGAAGTTGGCCTGGGGCGGACCGGCTCCCCGGGCGGCTGAGCCCCAGGGATTGTTGGTGTAGACCAGCTGGCCCATGGCGTCAATATTGGGTATGTGGTAGGCCCCCGAAAGCATGAGCAGGGCCCGGTAGACCACCACGTGACCGATGGAATAATAGGCGCCGTTGTCCACCAGCAGGTCGTTGCAGTAGGCGGTGAGCTTGCCCTCGGTGTCCGCGGCCAGCTTGACGTCCATGTGGAAGGCGTGGCGTTTGGAGGTCATGAGCAAGGATTCGTGCAGGCTGGGGATGTAGCGCACCGCCTTTTTGAAATGAAGCGCCGCCGCCGCGCACACCCCCTCTGAGATTATATCGATCTTTATGCCGAACTGGCCGCCGCTATAAGCTTCCTCATAGCTCATATTCTCCCAGCCCAGGGCTTCCCGCAGCATACCCAGGTGATGATGGATGTTTATACTGCGGCCCACCACCACCAGGCGGGGTTCGTCGTCCCCTTCGCTACGGTCCCAGTAGGCCACTGTGGCCTCGGGCTCCAGCGGGGCCTGGTGGTTGATCTGGGTGCGGAACTTGGCCTCGATCACTGCGGCCGATCCGGCCAGGGCCGCCTGGGTGTCGCCCTTGATCTGGGGCTGGCGGTAGCACAAGTTCTCGCGGTCTTCGTGTACCTTGACCGCTTCGGGTCCCATAGCCTGCTGGGGGCCGGTCATCACCGGCAAAGGCTCCAGCTCCACCTTGATGGCCAGGGCGGCGTCCTCGGCCTCCGCCCTGCTGCGGGCCGCCACCGCCACGATGGGGTCGCCGATGTAGCGCACCTTGTCGGAACATAGCACCGGGCGGTCGTCCTGTATGTTCTTGAGTATGTTGGTGCCCTTTATGTCGCCGGCGGTCACCACCCCCTCCACTCCGGGCATGGCCAGCGCCGTGGTGGCGTCGATGGACTTGATCGCCGCGTGGGGCAGCTCGCTGCGCACCACCGCCAGTTCCAAGGCGCCGGGCATCTTGTAGTCGGCGGTGAAGCGGGCAATACCGCAGGCCTTGGCATAGGCCGAGGGGCGGGGATGGGAGACCCCCATCACCGGCGCGTCCGCCTTGGGCCTCAGCTCATCCAGGCTGAGCTCGCCGCGGATAAGACGGCCGGCCAACTTTACCGCCGCGATGATCTTCACGTAGCCGGTGCAGCGGCACAGGTTGCGCTGCAAGGCCTTTTTGATGGCGGCCTCGTCCGGGTCCGGGTTCTGGTCCAAAAGGGCCTTGGCGGCCATGATCAGGCCGGGGGTGCAAAAGCCGCACTGGATGGCCCCGCTGTACACAAAGGCGTGCTGGATCAGATGGGGATTGGCCGGGGTGCCCAGGCCCTCCACCGTGACCACCTTGGCGCCGTCCAGTTTTTGCAGCTTGGTCAGGCAGGCCAGCACCGCCTCGCCGTCCACGATCACGGTGCAGGCCCCGCACTGGCCCTTGCGGTCGCAGGATTGCTTGGCCCCGGTCAGGTCCAGGCCCTCCCGTAAATAATCGAGCAATACCTCATCGTTTGCGGCCAGGACCTGGTGCTGAATACCGTTTACTTCCAGGCTTATTTTTTTCACGTTTAACTCCATCTTATCTTCCAATGTTTGGATTCTTTCCGAATTCAGATTCAGATCCTCACACTACTTATTGTTTTAGATTTAAATTGGTTGTCCCAGATAATGTTTTCCCCAAATTCTGCGGCAACCGCTGCGTTTCCGGTTTCATAAGGCTTTTCACTGCCCGTTTGACCACAAGAGCACACCTTTGGTACACCCGTTAATGGATTAGATGCATCCGTTGGTTTTTTTGAAGGCCAATTTGCCCCATAATCCGGTTTCACTTTTAATAGTCAAAATGGCAGGCCACTTGGTGGCCGTCATTTAGCATTTTCATCTCCGGCTCCTTTTGGGAGCAGATATCCTTCACATCGTTGCATCGCGGGTGGAATCTGCAGCCCTGCGGCGGATTCAGCGGGGTGGGCACCTCACCAGTGAGGATTATCTCCTTTTTCTGGGTTTTGGGATGAGAAGGCAATGCTGCGGAAAGCAAGGCCTGGGTATAGGGATGGACCGGATGAAAATAAAGCTCTTCACTTTGCGCTATTTCGACCAACTTGCCCAGGTACATAACGCCTATCCAATTACTCATGTGCTTCACCACTCCGAAGTCATGAGCAATAAGCAAATATGACACCTGCAATTTCTTCTGAATGTCCCGCAACAGATTCATAATCTGCGCCCGGATTGACACATCCAAGGCCGAGACCGGCTCATCCAAGATGATCAGATCCGGGTTATTTACCAAAGAGCGGGCGATGGCGATGCGCTGCCGTTGACCGCCGCTGAATTCATGGGGATAGAGCTTGGCCGCATCCTTGCGCAGGCCCACCAGGTCAATCAGCTCGGCGATCCGGTTTTTTATCTGGTTATTACTGAAGTGCTCTTCGCCGACAATCATGGGCTCGGCCAGGATGTCCCCCACCAGCATACGCGGGTTCAACGAGCTATAGGGGTCTTGAAAGACCGCCTGCACTAAACCGCGGTGCCGCTTAAGTTCAGGGTCACCCAGGTTGATGATGTTTTGGCCGTTAAAATATATGCTGCCGCTGGTGGGCCGCTCTTGCATCAATACCAGTTTGGCCGTTGTACTCTTCCCGCACCCGGATTCACCCACCAAACCAAAAGTCTCGCCCTTGCCGATGCTGAAGCTGACCCCGTCCACAGCCTTGATCAGGCCGGTCTGTTTCAGAAAAATCAATCCCTTGGCAACCGGGAAATGTTTTTTCACGTCTTTTACTTCTAGGATCGTGCGCGCCATGATCATTCGCTTTTCATATCAAGCCAGCAATTAAGAGTGTGCCCCGGCACCACCTCTGATTGCGGCGGATACTCTTGCCGGCAAATATCCATGACCCGGGGACACCTAGGCGAGAAACTGCACCCGCCCGGCAGGTTGAGCAGGTCGGGCGGCTGGCCTTCGATGGTGAACAGCCTGTCTACTCGTTTCTCGGGTTGGGGCAAAGATTTCATAAGGGCCCTGGTGTAGGGGTGGCGAGGATTTTCAAAAAGCTCCAGGGTATCGGCGTGCTCCACGATTTTGCCGGCATACATGACCGCGACCCGGTCGCATATCCTGGCCACGATGCCGAAATCATGGGTCACAATTATCATTGAAATATGTGATTTGCTTTGCAGTTCTTTGAGCAGCCTCAGGTATTGGGCTTGTATGGTTACATCCAGGGATGTGGTGGGTTCATCGGCTATGAGTATTTTGGGTTCGCAGGCCAGCACCATGGCCGCCACGATTCTTTGCCGCATGCCGCCGCTCATCTGGTGGGGGTACTCCTTGACCCTCACCTCGGGCGAGGTGATTCCCAGACGCTTCAGCATGGTGATCACCCTTTCGTAGATGCCCAGTTTGTTAAGCCTCTGGTGGATCTTTAGGGGCTCTGCGACTTGGTCTCCGATGGTATGCAGGGGGTTGAGGGAGGTCATGGGGTCCTGCAGGATCATGGAGATCTGGCTACCCCTGATCTGCTTCATCTGCTTTTCAGACAACCGCAGCAAATCTCGGCCCTCAAACCAGACTTCTCCCCCCACGGTGCGCCCGGCCGGCTTGGGCACCAGCTTGAGGATGGAAAAGCAGCTTATGGTCTTGCCGCTCCCCGACTCGCCGACCAGCCCCAGGGTCTGGCCCCCAAACAGGTCGAAGCTTACTCCGTCAACAGCCTTCACCACCCCCCGCATGGTAAAAAAAAAGGTTTTGAGGTTTTTTACTTCCAGTACTTTGTCGGATTTCATTCTGTAAAGTTCCCAAAGGCTACAGCTGGCGGAATTTGGGGTCCAGACGCACACGCAGCCAGTCGCCCAAAAGGTTGCAGCTCAAAACCACCAGCAAGATGATTAATCCCGGCCATACGCACAGCCACCATGCATCGAAGATGTATTCCCTGCCTTCTGCGGCCATGGAGCCCCAGGCCGGGTCTGGAGGCGGAACCCCCAGTCCCAGAAAGCTCAGGGACGCTTCGGCGATAATCACGTTACCGATCTGCAAGGTGGCCATGACCACAAAGGTGTTGATGATATTGGGCAGAATGTGGCGCAACATAACCCGGGTGCGGCTGCAGCCGGTGAGCACCGCCAGATGGATGAAGTCCGCACCTTTTAGGCGCAGCACCTCGGAGCGCAGCACTCGGGCATAGCTGGCCCAGCCTAGCACCGCCAGGATCAGCACGATATTCAGACGGCTGGGTCCCAGCACTGCGGCCAGGACAATGGCCAGCATGAGATAGGGCATGGACAGGATGATATCGCAAAACCGCATGATCACGGTGTCGGTCCAGCCGCCCAGGTAACCCGATAAAAGGCCGGCGGCGATTCCCATGCATCCGGCAAAGGCAACCACCGAAAAGCCCACCTGCAAGGACAATGCGGCTCCCTCTACCAGGCGGCTTAAGATGTCGCGGCCCAAGTGATCGGTGCCCAAAAGATATGTGGCGCTACCGCCCTCCTGCCAAACCGGCGGGGTCAGGGTGTCAGCCAAGTGGACTTCGTTAGGCGGGTGGGGTGCTATATAGGGGCCGGCTACCCCGCAGATCAGAAATATGGCCAATATCAGGCCGGGAATCACCGGTACCTGCCTCAGAAAGGATAGCAGCTTTGCGGGGGCCAGCCTGCTAAAGCCAGCTTGCGTCCCGGTGGTTTGGCCGGCGGCGCTGTTTGCGGTATTTTTCATGCCCGATTCTTTCACCGCTTGACGCTATTCATACCTGATGCGCGGATCAATATAGGCATACAGCACATCAACGAACAGGTTTGCGAATATGAATAAAAACGAACCGATCAGTATACAGCTTTGCACCAGGGGAAAGTCGCGGGCGAATATGGCCTCCACCACCATGCGCCCGATGCCGGGCCAGCTGAACACGGTTTCGGTGATTACGGTGCCGTTGAGCATGTAGACGAAATTGATGGCTCCCAGGGTTATGACCGGTATCAAGGCGTTCTTAAAGGCATGCCTTATGATGACACCGTAGTCCGAAACCCCCTTTATACGGGCCATTTTGACATAGTCTTGGTCCAGTACATCCAGCATGGCCGAACGGGTAAGGCGGCAAATGGCAGCGGTGAAATACCAGCCCAGGGTAAAGGCGGGCATTAACAAATGCTGCAATCCGCCTATGCCCGAAGTGGGAAGCCATCCCAGAGTGATGGAAAACAGCAGCATCACCATCAACCCCACCCAGAACACCGGCAGGGATTGGCCTGAAAAGGCGAAGATCTTGCCTACGTTGTCAAACCAAGTCCCCACCTTGACCGCTGATATGATGCCGATTGGAATTCCGATCAAAATAGTAAAGGCCATGGAGGCTGAAGCCAGCAGCAGGGTGTTTGGGAAGCGATCGATCCACACCTGCAGACAAGGCTTACCCCACTTATAGCTGGTGCCGAAGCGACCGTTCAGGATGTCAGCTATGAAGATGCCGTACTGCACATGCAAGGGTTTGGTGAGGCCCATGAGTTCGCGCATATCCTGGATGTCCGCCTGGCTGGCATCGGGTGGAGCCATGAGT
>JASFOZ010000287.1:0-5948 GCA_050116255.1 Desulfarculaceae bacterium | reverse complement strand
CGCCTCAGTATATCCTTATGCGTCTTTTTATTCACAGCAGTCTTTTTCAGCCTCCCTGCCTCGGCAGGGCAAAACGAACTTCTACTCTACAGCGGGGCCGGACTCAGGCAACCGGTCCAGGAGCTGGTCCAGTGTTTTCAAGACAAAAGCGGCATAAAGGTCCAAGTGGAGTATGCTGGTTCCGGCCAGATCATGACCCGGTATTTGGCGTCACAAAAGGGAGATGTGTTCCTGCCCGGTTCCCACTTCTACGTGGAAAAGCTCAAGAAAAAGGGCGAGGTTCTTTGGTCAAAACCCATGGTGCTGCACGTGCCTGTGGTGGGTTTTCCCAAACCCGGCCGCATAAAAATCACCTCCTTTGCCGACATTGCCAAACCCGGAGTCAAGGTGGGGCTGGGCGACCCCAAGGCCATGGCCCTGGGGCGCACCGCTGAAGACATCTTAAAGGCCTCGGGTCTGGGCGAACCGATCCGGAAAAACACGGTGGTCCGGGCGGCCACGGTCAAGCAGTTGGTGCTCTACCTGCTCAAGGGAGATGTGGACGCGGCCATTGTGGCCCGGGCCGACGTGTTCCAAAAGGCGGATAAGCTGGGCATGTTGGAGATCGATCCATCCTGGTATCACCCGGAGATCGTCACTGTGGCGGTATTGCGCGCCTCTAAAAAAGTGAAGCAGGCCAAGAAGCTGGCTGTTTTCCTGGCTTCACCCGCGTCAGTGGCGGTTTTCAACCGTTACGGTTTCCTTACAGCTAAATAAGCCCACACGGCCATGCGTGGACTTTTGGTTCTGCCGCTTTTGGTTTTCGGCCTGTTGGTGGCCGGAGTCGTCCTGGCCCTGGCCATCCAGGTCGCCCCAGGGGAGCTATGGCGCGCCCTGTGGACCGAGGAAACCATCTTTGCCCTGGGTTTTTCCCTGCAGGCCTCGGCAGGGGCCATGAGCCTGGCCATTCCTCTGGGAATTGCCTCGGCCTATTTCATGTCCCGCCGCAACTTCCCCGGCAAGCGGTTCCTGGACGCCCTGCTTGACCTGCCCCTGGTGATGCCGCCCCTCATCGCCGGAGTGGGCCTGCTTTTCCTGTTCGGCCGTGGTCTTCTGGGGGAGCCCTTGGCCCGCCTGGGCGTGGAGTTGGTCTTCACTCCCCTGGGGGCGGTGGCGGCCCAGGCCTTTATCGCCACTCCCATCCTCATGCGCAACGCCAAGGCCGCCTTCGAATCGGTGGATCCCGGCTATCAGGAAACAGCCATGGTGCTGGGCCTGAGCCCCTGGCAGGTTTTTTACCGGGTGAATCTGCCCCTGGCCGGACGCAGCATCGTTGCCGGGATGATCCTGGCCTGGGCCCGCACCATGGGAGAGTTCGGGGCCACTTTGATGGTGGCCGGCGCCACCCGCCTGCGCACCGAGACCCTGCCTATAGCGGTATACCTGAACCTGTCCAGCGGCGAGGTGGACATCGCGGTCTCCTGCGCCTTGGTGCTTTTGGCGGTGTGCTTCGGGGTTTTGGTCTGCCTGCGTCTTTTGGCCGGCGGGCGAAATAGCGCGAAAAGGAGCCAGCCTTGGCCACGCTCCGCCTAATCGGCGTTGGCAACCGGTTTCTGAAGCCTCTGGACCTCACCGTAGCCGACGGATCACTCTTCGTTTTGGTGGGGCCCTCCGGGGCCGGTAAGACCAGCCTCCTGCACATCCTGGCCGGATTGGCTCCCCACCAGGGACGCATTCTCCTGGATGAAGATGAGATCGGGCATTTGCCGCCACGTCTTAGGGCCGTGGGTTACCTGAGCCAAGAGCCCTATCTTTTCCCCCATATGAACCTGGATGCCAACCTGGACCTGGGTATGACCAGGCTGGGTTGGAATAAGGCCCGCCGGCGCCAGCGCCGGCAAGAGCTGATGGGGCTTTTGGGCATCGCCCACCTGGCCCGCAGGGACACCGTCACCTTAAGCGGCGGCGAGAAGCAGCGGGTGGCCTTGGCCCGGGTTCTGGCGTCAGGACCCCGGCTCCTGCTGTTGGACGAGCCCTTCAACCAGTTGGACTTCCGCACCGCCCGCCACCTGCGGGCGGAGCTGAAAAACCTGCAACGCAAATTAGGACTGACCACCCTTATGGTGACCCACAACCTGGAGGAGGCCCGTGAGCTGGCAGACTCTCTGGCGGTCATCCAGGACGGACGCCTGACCGAGCAAGAGGATATTCCCGGCCAAGGCCAGGCCTTTTTGGAGGTCCCCAACCTTCTGGACTGTCAACGGTTGCGCGTCCTGGAACAAGGACTCTTGGAGCTGGACTGGCACGGTTTACGGTTTTTCGCCCTGGACCGGGGAAACCCGGACGCATGCTTCAAGGTTCAACCCAGCGGCATCATTCTGGGTAAGACACCTCCCCTGGGGCCCCAGGTAAACCGCTTCCGGGCGCGGATCGCCGCGGTGAGTGTACAGCATGACGCGGCCCAGGTGGAGTGCCTGGTCAATGAACACATGCTCCGGGTGGAGATTCACCGGCTGCGTTGGGAACGGGAGCCCCTGGCCGTGGGGGATGAGGCCCATGGCTTCATTCCCCTGGATTGCATCCAACCCCAGTGAAATCAGCCCCTGAACCTGGAGCCCAAGGAGACAAGTGAATGGACCCCTTTCAAAGACTACGGCAAAACCTCACCCAAGCCATGAACTCCAAGGGCTGGAGCCAGGAGGAGGTACGGGTGAAGGTAAGGACCCTCACCCCCCAGGAGGCCATCGGAGATCCGGAACACCGGGACTATCCGCTGGTAAAGGGCAAAGAACGCATGATGTCGGCCGATTTCCGGGGAGCACAGGGTCAGGCCTTCACTGACCAGTTCGGCAATTTTCAGGCCTCCCTGGAAGATGTGGCCACCATGGAGCTGACCAACAATTTCCGGCGGGCGGTGTTACTGGCCACCCTCAACGCGGTGATGCGGGCCCAGGGCCTGGTAAAAGGCACCGTGCACTGCAAGGACGAAGCCCCGCCCCGCTGCGCCGCCCAGCTGGCCGATATGGTGGCCCAGAGATTCGGTGCGCCCCGGGTGACCCTGGTGGGCCTGCAGCCGCGCATGGCCCAGGCCCTCGGCGCCCGCTTTCCCTTGCGCATAACCGACTTGGACCAGGACAACATAGGGCGGGAACGCTTTGGAATCATCGTAGAAGGAGGGGAAAAGACCGCCGATGCCCTGGATTGGTGTGATCTGGCCCTGGTCACCGGCACCACCTTTTCCAACGCCAGCATCACCTCCATAGGCAATAACAAACCCATGATTTTCTACGGGGTCACAGTGGCCGGTCCGGCTGCGATTTTGGGCCTGGAGAGATTCTGTCCTTTGGGCTCTTGATCCCCCTGCAGCATTTTGAAAAGCGCCCTGCCGGGCTCTGCCTTGCCAAATGGCAGTGAGTTCCCCTAAAAAAATCCGAAAAAAATGTTTTTCTCCCCAGTATATTCAATAAGTCTCGGCCTGCTTGTGAGCGAAGTTTGCCCAGGCAGGACCTTAGGTCAAGCTTTGCCAGCAATGCCCGGAAAACCGGATAACAACCAAGCCCTTCAAGGCCCTGCCCGATGCCGGGAAGGGCGTAAGCTCTCCATAGCAGGGCGGCGGGGATTGACA
This sequence comes from Desulfarculaceae bacterium, assembly GCA_050116255.1. Classification (GTDB taxonomy): domain Bacteria; phylum Desulfobacterota; class Desulfarculia; order Desulfarculales; family Desulfarculaceae; genus JASFOZ01. Next base: position 2,344 of record JASFOZ010000287.1, on the reverse strand, counting down.
AGCAGTGACTTTGAGGTAAATTGAAAAGAGGCCGCCGAGGATCAAGCCATCCAGCGAAGGGATGAGCGGCGGCTATATATAAGAGACTTTAATCATTGATTTTAACAGGCCGCGAACGGCCCTTTCTTGCCTGAAGGCGAGGGGTTGTGAGCGGCTTTAGTTTTTGGCGGGGGTGCGGATGGCTCCATGGCGATGATAGCAGCGGTGGTTGACGGACAAGGAGGGGGCATCGGCAGCGCCATCATTCAGATTCTGCGCGAGCGCCTGGGCCTGGCAACAGAGGTGTGGGCCCTGGGCACCAACGCCGTCGCCACCACCCGGATGATGCACGCTGGTGCCAACAAGGGCGTCACTGGAGAGAAAGCCCTCATCAAGAGGGTGGGCCGGGCCCAGGTGGTCTTGGGAACCATCAGCATCATATTGGCCAACTCATTCATGGGAGAGATGACCGCGGCCATGACGGCGGCGGTGGCCCGCTCGCCCGCTTTGAAAATACTGCTCCCTGTCACTCAGGAAGCGGTGGAAGTGATCGGCGCTAACAAACAGCCTCTGCCGCACCATGTGGAGGCAATGATGCAAAGACTGATGGAGGAACAGCCAAATGTGTGAGGCGGATGCCTATATGGTGGTCGATGACCAGGAGGACGTAATCTTGGAGGCTGTGGATCTGGTCAAGCCATTGGGAAAAGACCAATGGCAACTGGTCAGCATCTTCGGCGAGCAAAAATCCCTCCGGGCCCGTTTAAAAAGAATGGCCCTGGGCCAGCATAAGTTATTTTTCGCTCCCTCGGAATAAGGGAGCAGGTCTAAACCCCTGCCGCACAAGCCAGCAGATACCCGGTCGCGGCGGGCGGGTGATTGCGGCCGACTCCGTCTCTTGCGCCTGTAGCAACTCAGCAGGCTGCTAACAGTAGTGGCAGCGTGTGCCCGCTTTCAAACCCATCTCTGCCCAGCCTTCAGCGGCTTAGGGATTTTCGCCGAACCTGCCGGCCCGAAAGGCGTTTATGTAGTTCATACCAAAGTCATCCTGACCCATTACCAACTTCGTGGCGGTAAGCGCCGCGAAAAGTTGATCGTCCGTGGGGTCGATTATGGCTGAGTCCAGCCCATTGGCTACAGCGCAGGCCAAAAAGGTGCGGTTGATGAGCTTGCGTTGGGGCATGCCGTAGGATACATTGCTGAGCCCACAGGTGGTGTGCACACCCTCAAACTGGGCCATGATCTTTGCGATTGCCTTTATGGTGGACAGGGCGGTCTGCGGATCGGTGGAGACCGAGTATACCAGAGGATCAATAAACACGTTTTGGTTGGGCACACCGGCGGCGGCTGTCTTTTCCAGTAGCCGGCCAGCCAGCTCCAACTTGGCCTCAGTGGTGGCGGCCATGCTCCCGGCGCTCTGGCAAAGGGCGATAACCTGCAGGCCTTCATCAGCCACCAGGGGCAAGAGCCCTTCCAGGCGCTCTTCCTCCAAGGTGATGGAGTTGATCATAGGCTTGACCTTGCATAGAGGATAGGCTGCCTTTATAACCGCCGGGTCAGGTGAATCCAGGCACAGGGGCCTGTCCACCACCTCCTGCACGGTATCTATCAACCACTTCAGGTACTCTGTTTCCTTGCCTAAGAAGCTGCCCGCGTTCACATCTATGAAGTCAGCACCGGCCTCGACCTGGTTTTTTGCTTCTTTCTGGATGAAGGCCGCCGCCTTTTCCTCGATGGCCTTGGCAATGGTTTTTCGGCTGCTGTTTATCCGTTCGGCGATGATCAGCACCTTCGCCCTCCTTAGTTTTCCGAAGTTACGAATGCAAATCTTTTTTGAATTTCGTCCATATCATGATATTTATAACGTTATTCTGTTGAGTTACATACCACCAATCCCTGTCCTTCATTTGAGTAATGTTTCATATCCAAAAGTTAAACTTGATCGTTTTTTAAGAATAATCTCGAATTAGCTACGACTATAAGGCGACAAGGTAGTGCACCGTTTCTTGTTTTGCAAGCTTTTTTTATTGCCTGCCGCGGCTAAATTATTTTTACCCAAATATCGGTTGCGGCACATAACTCAGCGTTTAATGTAGATAAATGTTATTACAATTTTCCATTTATTAATCAAGAGCACCATAAAACCTTGGGGTTTTGCCATTCATTTATCCAGGATAACTCTCCCTCCAAGGTACGCATGAAGAGCCCAGTATCAGCAACAGCCATGAAAATGTAAGGCCTGGAAAAGTTTAAGACTATACCATGTTATTGGGCCGATTGTCTGATTACGCCTGTTGGCCGGCGTAATCTTGGTCCATATCGGCTGTAGAGTTTTTTTAGTAAAATAAATTATTTATATCAATAC
>JASFOZ010000286.1:0-5960 GCA_050116255.1 Desulfarculaceae bacterium | reverse complement strand
TATGTTGGCAGATGAAAGCGTTCTCGAGGGCTTTTTGGCCTGGCCCGGGCGCACCAATCCTGTGTGGTCAGGCTTGGTAGGGGGTGGTTATTCAGATGAGGTTTTATGCTATGCAGTGCCTCGCCATCACGGCGAGGTTGTAGGTGACGATGGAGGTCCATACGTAGGCATGGAAGCCCTGTCTGCCCCGCCAACTGCATCTGTCCAGGCCAAAGACGCGTTTGAGAGCGGATATGCAGCCTTCGATTCCGGCCCGGAAATTTTTGAGTTGTCGGAATACCCAGGAGCTTTTGACCATGTCGCCGATTTGGATGCCGCGCTTTTTGTGGAAGCAGACATCCTTCACGCCATAGGCCTTGATTGCCTTGAGGTTGGCCTTGGAGGCAAATCCACCATCCAGGGCGGCCTGGCGGGGAGGCTTTCCGTAGATGCCCTCATGCCTGACGATCATCTTGGGCGCGAGCAGGGAGTCGGGCGGGTTGCCGTCCTCGATAGTGCAATCGGTTATGAGACAGGAGGCTCCGCCGGCCAGGCATATCTTGTGTCCGAAAACGGTGTCCCTGCGGTCCTTGACCAGGATGTCGGCATGGGTCTCGAAGACGCTGACGATCTTTTGCTCAGGCGGCAGCATTCTATCCAAGAGCACCCGTTGCCTGGTCTGCTCGATGACCTTTTGCAGCAGGTCCAGCCAGTGGGCCAGGTCCGCCTTCAGCTCCCGCCAATCGCCATCCAAACGGTTGAGCATATCCAGCGCTTCCATGTACAGATCCTGGCAATGCCGCAGAAGCCGGCGGTAGAGGCTCTTTCTCTGCTTGGCGTTTTTGGCGTTGAGGATTTTGAGGGCCAGCCTTCTGGCCACCCGCCGCCGGTCCCGACAGCGCAGCGATTTGGGCAGACCGGCCTTTTTGACCAGCCGGCAGATCACCCTGACCAAATCCGAGAGCAGAGAGGAATCGGTGGGGTGATGGATGTCGGCCTCCACCGCAGTGCTGTCGAAACGCATCTTGCGCCCCTTTTCGATACCCGCTTCCTGGGCCCACTTCATCAGCACCCGGTTTATGGACTCCCAGGTGCGCGGTTTCAGGCGGGAGACGTTGTCCTGCAGGGCGCTGGCGCTGGGGGCGATATCGAATGGGCCCAGCCCCAGAAACCGCCGGCAGGAAGCGCTGTCCGCCAGGTGAAAGGCCAGCCGCTCATAAGAGGCTCCCAGCACCTTTTGCAGCACCGCGGCCTTGACCACCGCCATGGCCGCCAGGCCGGGCGCTCCGGTTTGATGACTGCGGTCTTCCACAATGTCTTGCCAAGCCTTTTCTGCTATGACAGGATTGTCGTCGAGGATCGCGGCCATGACCGACAGCTCCCGGCTGAAGGGATGATCAGGCCAAGGTCCGGACAATTTGAGCTGAATTTGCCGTTTCTGGCGCATTTGGGCTCCTGTGTTTGGTTGCTTTGTTTAGTGTTATCGGTGGCTTGTAGTAAAAACACCTTAACACCAAAACAGCCGAAACTCCAGGCCGATTTGCGCCAGATTTTATGTAGTCTCAACTAGTTGCGACTTATAGGATGGGAACTAGATGGCAAAGGGAAGCTCATAGGCAATACCGGTGGCCATGCCGCCGGCAAAGGTGCTGTTTTCCGCACTCATGATGCGGCCCGCCTTCCAGGATTCATAGGCAGCCGGCGCCTGCTCGGCCTGCACGGCGATGACCTGGGCCCCGGGCCTCACCGCCTTGAGCACGGTGATGGCCGCGGCCACCTCGCTGCCCGCCCCCAGGGGAACCAGCATCACATCCAGGTCGGGGAGCTCCTCCAGGATCTCCAGGAACTCGGTGCCCACTCCGTTGATGAGAAGGGGCTCATTGGCCGGATGCACAAAATAAAGCCCCTGCTCATGTACCAACTCCTCCACCTTCCGGCCCGCTTCTTCAAAGTTGGCCCCGAACTCCACCAGCTCGGCGCCGGTGTCCTTGATGGCCTGGACCTTCAGGGGGTTGCTCTTCTCCGGGACCACCACCACCGCCTTGAGCCCGAAGCGGCGGGCTGAAAACGCCACCGAGGTGCCGTGGTTGCCGGTGGAATAGGTGATGACGCCTTTGGTCCCTTCCTGGGCCAAATAGGACATCAGGTTGATACCGCCCCTGATTTTAAAGGTGCCGGTGGGGTTATGGTTTTCATGCTTTACATACACCTCGGCCCCCAGGGCCCGGCTCAGGCTGGGGTAGTGCCGCAGGGGCGTGGGGGCAAGGAAAGGGCGCAGGGTGGTTCTGGCCCTTATGGCCTCATTCAAGGAGATGGGTATGTCTTTGCAATCCATGTCTATAAGCCCACTTTTGTCAGTTCGTCCTTAAGGGCCTGTTTTATCTCGGGCTGGGACGGGATGACCAAAGGCGAGCGCACAAACCCGGGCTCATACCCGGCCAGGCCCATGGCCAGCTTCAGGCCTCCGATTCCATACTGCTGGGTGACCATCACTGACAGGGGTGTAACCAAGCGTTGCTTTTCCAAGGCCTGTTCATACTGGCCTAAAGAAAACAGCTCCTGGATCTGAAGGCAGATCTCTGGGGCGGTGTTGGCCACCGCCAAGATGCCCCCGGCCGCACTCAGGGTCAGGGCGGGAAAGAAGGTGGGGGCATTCCCGGAAAAGACCGCGAAGCCTTCTGGGCAGAGGCGGGTCAACTCGGACATCTGGGCGATATTCCCGGAGCTGTCTTTTATGCCCGCAATGTTCTGGTGCTCGGCCAGGGCTGCCACTGTCTGAGGGTCTATATTAATCCCGGTGCATTGGGGAAAATTGTAGATCAAAATTGGCAGCGGAGCGGCATCGGCCACGGCCCGGAAATGCCCTGAGAGGCGCTCCGGGGTCATCTGGCTTTTGTAGTAAAAGGGCGTGATGATCAAGGCGCAGTCTGCCCCGTGCTGGGCAGCCAGCCGGCATTGGGCGATGGTCTCCCGGGTGGATTCAGCCCCGGCGCCGATCATCAGCACCCGGTCCTGGGGAATCGCCTCCCGGGCCGCGGCCATGACCTGTTCCTTTTCCTTTTCATTCAAATAAAGGTTTTCGCCATTGGAGCCCAAAACCAAGTACCCGGAAAGGCCGGTTTGGTTCCAGCGGCTGAAATTGACCTTGAACGCGGACAAATCCAAAGACTCGTCCTCTTTAAACGGAGTCACCACCGGCGGCATCACGCCGCCCAGTCCGGGTTTCATCACAGGCCTCCCCAGCTTGGGTTTGTCATATATTTTGTAGATATGGCTGATTTCCGCCCTTGTCAAGGCCCCGTATGCGTCAGGAGAGTTTCAGCCTTGGCCAGGGCATACTATTTTCAGATCCACTCCGGCTGGTGGGTCTTTTCCGTGGTTTTTTCCCCGGTATTGATGGTGCCTTCAGGCTCGATCACAATCAGCTCGCACTGCTCATCAGCCACTGGTTTGTGCTCCACTTTCTTGGGCACCACCAAGAATTCGCCCTGGTTGATCACCACATCCCGGTCCCGCAGTTTCATGGTAAGCCGGCCTTTGTGCACCCAGAACAACTCGTCCTGTTCATCATGATGGTGCCAGACAAACTCACCCTGGACCTTGACCAGCTTAATCAGATGGTCGTTGATTCGTCCGGCGATCTTTTGGCTCCATTGCTCCTGAAACAGAGAAAACTTCTGGTCGATATTCACCTTATCCATGGGACTATCTCCCTTTCTTACTCCTGGGCGGATCCGGCCTGAATTCGTTTGTGAGGGGCTGGCTTCAGTGGGCCTGTTTCTGGGCGTTGAATATTCTTCGAGCCCTGGCGTAGCGCAGGGCGGTCCAGGCAGCAGCCGCCCCTCCCAGGCCCAGGGCGCCAAAGGCCCAACCCCAGCCCAGGGCGCTCCCCACCCCGGCCCCAGGTCCGGACCAATCCAGGATCATGCCAAAAACCAAGGGCGCCAAGGATGCGGCCCCAAACCCCAGCAAAGACCTCAGCCCATAGGCTGTACCCAGGTACGAGGGCTCCACCACCTCGCTCAGCGCCGCCGATAAGACCGGGGAATCGCCCAAGGCGGAAAAAGCATACACCAGCCCCACCGCCAGCACCAGCAGCAGAGGCCAGGTGATCATCCACCCAAAAACAAAGGAGCAAACCGCGCTCAGGGCGGACATCAGAAAGATCACCCGGGCCCGGCCCAGGCGGTCGGAGATCATGCCCATGGAAAAAGAGGCCAAAAGGCCGACGGCGTGAAAAAGGGCGCTGGCATAGGAGCCATATCCGGCGGCGTCCAGCCCCCCAATGCCGGACAAGACCAGGCAGCTGGCCAAAAAGGCCGGAGTCCAGGCCCACATGCCTTGCAGCTCCCAATTATGAAAGGTGTAGCCGCCGATCAGGAGCATGGCGGGACGGTTGCCCAGCACCTCTTTGCGGAAGTGCTGGGTTTTTTGCCTTTGATTCACCGGAATCCTGGTGTGGCGCAAGGTCATCCAGGAAAGCACCGCCCCGAGCAAAGGCCCCAGGCAGGTGAGCAGAAAGGAGAGCTTATATCCGCCCCAGGGCAGGGCGGCGCCGGAGATTATCAGAGAGAGGCTGTACCCCAAAGAGGTGCTGGCTATAAAAAGGCCCATGGCCATGCCCCGGCGCTGAACCGGGTACTGATGGGTGAGGATCATCAGGCCGGTGGTATAGACGCCCCCCTGGGAGAATCCCACCAGGGTATAGAGGATGAGCCCTGACATATAGTCGCGGGCCAGCCAGGCAAAGGCCAGTGATAAACAGGCGGTCAGGGACATGGAGGTCAGGTAGATGGGCCTGGGCCCCAGCCGGTCGGCCAGGCTGGAGCAGAGCACCAAGGAGAAGGCATAGGCCAATTGAAAGCCACTGGCCACAGAGCCTCCGGCAGTGGCGGACATGTCCCATTCCCGCTGCAGCACGGGCAGGGCGGCGGAGTAGGTCATAAAGATCAGGCCGCTGAAGACCCGCGACAGGCAAATGCCCAAGAGCCACCAGTCAAATCGTTTATCCGCCGCACTCATCCATCACCTCTAATAATCGGTTTAGGCCCCGCCCGGCCTCTCTTTGATGCCGCTTTGTCACATACTCCCCAGGTCAGGGCAATGATTATACATATTTAAGATTAAAAATGGCACCAGGTGAAAATAACCGTAGGCTCTACCTCCAAAAGCAGGCCATTAAACAGTGGCAGGTCTGAAAGCAGCCCCTAGATGATGAGGTCTGTTTGCATAGCGATTGCAATTGCAAGGTTTTTCCACTACAACCCACTAATCTGTTCCCAACAACCACAGGCGTGGGGAACAAATTGCCCGCGAGAGGAGGTGGTTTTTTGTCGGTTACTCCTTTGTCTGCATAGTTCATAGCTGATTTGTTCCAGGTCCGCACGGCCTTGGAATCAAGCATAAAACAGACAGGAGAATGAAATTGCCTGAATTCAATTACCAGAAATCACCCAAGTATTCGGACCTGAACTTCATATACGAGCAGTGCAGCGGCCCCGGCGGCCTGAAGCTGGCTGAGTTTATGGCTACTAAAATAGGCTTAAACCCGAATGCCCGGCTATTGGATGTGGGCTGCAACCGGGGCTGGCAGACATGTTTTCTGGCCAAGGAGTTCGGCCTGAATGTGGTGGGGATAGATCCCTGGATCGACCGGATCAGTGGCGAGCCCATGGTGGAGCACCTGCGGCGAAACGCCGAACAATGGGGCGTAGAGGAATCAGTGCTGGCTCTGCAAGTGGGGGTGCCTGAGACTAAATTGGCCTCATCGTCTTTTGGTTACGTCTACTCAACCACCACCTTGGAGATGGTGCGGATGATGGAAGGCGAAGCCGGCTACCTGGACTGCCTCAAGGAAATAGGCCGGGTTCTGCGGCCTGGCGGGATTTTCGGCCTGGGTGAACCCATGCATCTGGAGGTTGAATTGCCTGCCGACCTGGAACCCTATGTCAGCCAAGCGGAGTATCCTTGGAAGGAATGCT
>JASFOZ010000285.1:0-5962 GCA_050116255.1 Desulfarculaceae bacterium | reverse complement strand
CAGCATAGTGCCGGTGGCTTTTTGGTTTTTGAGCTTCTCAGGAGGGGCTTTGCTGCTGGCCTATGCCATCAAGCGCATGGACCCGGTCTTCATCGTGGGGCAGGGCTCTGGCCTGTTCATCTATTCCCGTAACCTCTATCTGATCTACCGAGAAAAGGCCCAAAAGAAAGAAGAAGAAGAAAAGTCATAGGCACTGGGAAAGCAACAACCGGCTGGGGTGCGGCAAAAAGGGAGGCCTTAGAACCTAGCCGCGCCTAATCCAGCTTTCTCTCAACCGGCGCCATCGGACCAGAATCCGGGCCGCCCCCGGCCCGGCGCCGCTGGTTGATCTCATCCTGCAGGGCATCCAGGTATCCATCGCCCAAAAACCTTAGCAAGGCCCGGGGATGAAAACCCAGCCACCAGATCATCACCACAGCCCCGCACAGCAAACCAGCCCAAAACCAAAGCATGCCTCACTCCTATCGCATTCAAAAAAACCGCATCACTTATTAACTACCATTCTCTAGGCCACGAGTTTAGAAAAAACTTCCTTCCAAAACTCAGGCATTATGAAATCCGGCAGCAAAACGCCCAGGTGTTACCTGCCTGACCCAACTCAGGAGGCGCTATGGCTTAAGTTTCACGGACCTCAGGTGAACAGGCAGATCTTGCAATCACGGGCGTACTTGATGAAGTCCTCTGCTGTCCAAATGATGACGTCATCAATAAAACTCTCTTCCGGAACCTCCATCATGTCCACGGTCATGCGGCAGCCCACCAACTCCACGCCTTCCAGTTGCGCCATCTCCATGAGCTCCGGCAGGCTGGGAATGCTGGCCTTGTCTATCTTGCCTTTCATCATGCCGGTGGCCAATGAACACATGCCCGGTATGGCGCCCATCACCCCCGGGGGTACGAACTTGGCCTTGTCCACTCCGCCTTTACAGATCAGGTTAAGACCCATAAAGGTGTAAAAAACCTTGGTCTCCATTCCCTGGCGGGCGGCGTTGATAGCCAAGAGCAGGGCCGGGTAAGCGCCGTCCAGGGTGTCACGGGAACAGATAAAGGCTGCCTTTTCTTGAGACTGTTCCATTTTTAACCTCCTTACAAGGGATTGCTGCACATGGTGGGTACGCCTTTGCAACCGGCCCATAGTGGGCTCCCGCCCCTGGGGACAGCATATGCCTGGCGCACCCGCCAGGTTTTTTAGTTTGCACTATGTACTTTTATTTATATTCTTAGTTCCTGCTTCACGGTCTCCATGGCAGACCAAAGCATCTCCAGCGCGGCCAGTACCAGATTTCTTTGTTTGGCCTCGACCTGGGACAAGACCCGGGCGTGAACCCCCACCAAAAACTCGTCTATCTGGCCAACCTTTCGCCGGCCTCGCCCGGTGAGGGTAAGCAGCTTGACCCGGCCATCCTTGGGATCGGCGATTATCTCAATAAGCTGCTTTTTTAAAAGGCCTTCCACCAGCTTGCTCACCCTGCTTTTGCCCACTTCCAGCCTGAGAGCCAGGTTCTTGGCGGTTAGATAGCGTTCCTGGCCGAAGCAGAGCAGGCAGCGCAATTCAGCCCGGGGCAGGCCGAAAAGCTCTGCCTCGAAAAGCTGGCGCTCTTGACAGCATTGAATGATATCGGCAATGAGTTGGCGCAGACGCTGGGCCTGTTCTGAGTTAACAGGCGCTTCCTCTTTTTTAGTTATTTGGTTCATACTATAAACTATTAGCACAATCCCACACCTTCGTCAAATGCCCAGAAAAAGGTGGACCAAGACCTCAGTCTGTGATTTGCAGTATCAAAAAAGCTAAAAAATCTGGGATGGACCGGCTGCGGGAAAAGCCCACATGCAAAAAGGCAACTCCCCGAATGGCGATTCAGGCCTGGTGCTCATTCCGCAGGTGCTTATGAAATCGGCTAAAAAGGCAGGTATGGCAAATAATCGTCACTCAATGATTTTAACGTAGGTGCGGCTTCTGAGTTCTTTCATCCAGGCCTTGAATTTTGCTTCAGTGGCCTCTTTGGTCAGTTTTTCCCTGATCTGATCCCGCACCTGGGCAAAGGGAATCTGGGACTGGCCGGTGCGCTCCAAAAGCTGCATGAACACAAAATTACCTTGCATCTCCAGTACGGGGCTGAATTGACCTGGTTTCAACTCAGATAAGGCCTGGCGCATGGCCGGCAGCAGATCCGAGACCGCCAGGGATCCTAACTCGCCGCCCTTGTCCGCCCCCGGGCCCTGGGAAAACTCGGTTGCCAGTTCAGCCATGTTGTTTTGGGCCTTGGCTTGGGCCAGAAGATCCTCGGCCTTTTTGCGCAGCGCAGCCTTGGCCGCGGGGGTAGCTGATTCGGGCACCCTTAGAAAGAGCGCCCGCAGGCGGACCTGGTCCAGGCCCTGATACTGGTCGCTATGGTCCCGGTAATATTGTTCAACTTGCTCGTCGCTGATCACCACCTGAGAGCGGACTTCTCTTTTGATCAGCTGGTGTTTGAGCATGTCCTGGCGGAGGTTGTGACGGTAGTCTTCGGGTACGATACCACTGCGGCTCAACTGAGCGGCAAATTCCTGGTCGCTCAGGTTGTTTCTTTCCTTGATTCTCTCGATATAACTATCCAGCTGCTTGTCGGAGATTTGAAGACCCAGCCTTTTGACTTCGCGATCAAAAATCTTGTCCTCGATCAAGCGTTCCAAGGCCACCCGCCAAAGCTGCTCTTTGGTTGGGGTGTTCTTACCGGCTCTTGAAGACATACCTAAGGAGTCCTGCAAAGTCCGGATCAGCCTCTCCACTTCCTCGGCTGTGATAACATCATCGCCCACCACCGCCACCACCCGGTTGACCACCTGATCGGATACGGCCGTCAGGGGCATGACCAGGAACACTCCCAAGATCAAGGTAATTATGATGTGCCTGTGCTTCATTCCAATCTCCCGGACCTTTGCTTGTCTTCACCGGTCAAAAAGCTGTTATTTAGCCAGACTTCGCTTTGATCCCTCAGTTCCTTTAGCCAGTTTTCTGCCAGAATCTGCTTTTTCTTTTCGCTCAAGATCCTTTGAATAGCCGATACGGCCTGAGCCAGGCTGATGGTGCCTTCGGGCCTTTTGTCCAACACCCTCAACACGTGGAAACCGTAGGCGCTTTTATAGGGGCCGGCCAAGGCGCCCGGCTTCAAGGCGAATATCTTGGCCTCCAATTTCTCCGGCATATGGCCTTGGCTAAGCCAGGCCGGTTCGCCGAAGTTGTCAAGGGTCACGCCCAATTCAGCGGCGACCACACCCAGATCCTCTCCTGAAGTCACCCGTTTGAGCAACTGCTGGGCCAGGTCCAAAGAGGGCAAGACCACATGCTGGGCCTTGATTTGGGCTGGATGCCGAAAATCCTCCTGGTGCTTGGCGTAGTAGTCGCGGACTTCATCGGCGCTCACCTGAGACTTGGCGGCCAGGATCAAGTCCAAGGTCTTGCGCGCCAACAATGTCTCTGCCAGCACTTGCCGCCACTGCGAATATTCGAGCCCTTGCGCGGACAGGGACTGCCCAAAAACATCCTGCCCCATGCCACCCCGCAAGGCCCTTTCTTCGCGCTCCAACTCTTCCGGTTCCAGGCGGATCTGGCGGCTTTTGGCCTGAGCCAAGATTAAATGGCGCTGCACTAATGATTCCAGCACCGCCTGGCGCAACTTTTGGTCAAAATGGGCGAGGTCGCTGCCCAGCCCCATAAAAACCGCCTGAACCCTGAATTCTTCCCGGCTTATTTCCCGTCCCGCCACCTTGGCCACCAAGGGCACATAGGCGGCCTTATCTTCACAGGCCACAGACCCCAAGAATACTAGTATACATAACCCGCCGCCCAGGGAAGACAAGACTTTGGCCCAGGCAAGAGGCCGAGAAAAAAATCTAATCATGATTGGAGGTTTAGTTACCATTACCACCGATATAATGCAAGAAATCCCTAGCCCTGTCCATGGGGGACTCACCCGGTTTGAAACGGAGGCTCACCTGCCCGCCGGGATAGACCTTCACCTCTTGTGTCCCCTCCTCAGCCAGCGCCAATAAGCGCTCCACCTCAATGTTGGGGTCTGGCGGAAATTGAACTTTCAAGGCGCTGGCGGATATATCCAGGCTAACGGCGCCCATTTTTCGCAGAATAGCCTTTAATTCCACCGCTGCCAATAGGTGTTGCACCGGCGGCGGCGGAGGGCCGAACCGGTCTGACAATTCACCTGCTATGGTGGAAAGCTCCTGAGGGGAACGCACCCGGCTCAATCGGCGGTACATACTAAGACGCACCTGGGAATCAGGCAGGTAATCCTCCGGTAAACCCGCGGGCAAAGCCAGCCGCAACTCCGGCTCGGGGCCTTCCGCCGGGGCCTCGCCTTTCATACGGGCTACCGCTTCCTCCAACATCTTCACGTACAACTCGTAACCCACCTCTGCGGCGCGGCCGCTTTGAGCCTCCCCCAGGAGGTTGCCCGCCCCCCTTATCTGAAGATCGTGCATGGCTATGGCGAACCCGGCCCCCAAATGAGTGAAGTCCATCAAGGCCTTGAGCCGCTTGCGGGCCTCACGGGTAAGGGAGGTCTCTGATTTGATAAATAGATAGGCATAGGCTCTTTTCCCGGCGCGCCCCACCCGTCCCCGCAATTGATATATCTGGCTGAGCCCTAATTTATCAGCCTGATTGATTATAATGGTGTTGGCGCTGGGTATGTCCAGGCCGGATTCGATTATGGTGGTGCAGACCAACAGATCCAGCTCCCGGCGCACGAACTTCAGCATCACCCTTTCCAGTGATTTCTCCGCCAATTGACCATGGGCCACACCCACCCGGGCGCGGGGCACCAGCTGGCTGACCAAGCGGGCCATGCGCCCCAGATCGCGCACCCGGTTATGCACAAAGAACACCTGCCCTCCGCGCTCAAGCTCGCGCTCAATGGCTTCCTTAATGCTATTAGGCGAAAACGGGGCCAGATAGGTCTTGATGGCCTGGCGATCCTCTGGCGGTGTGTTTATCACACTCAGGTCCCGTATTCCTCCCAGGCTCATCTGCAGGGTGCGGGGAATGGGTGTGGCCGTCAAGGTCAAAACATCAACCAGCTTGCGCAATTTCTTTAGTTTTTCCTTATCCTTGACTCCGAACCGGTGTTCCTCGTCTATGATGACCAGTCCCAAATCCTTGAAGACCACATCTTTTTGTAAAAGGCGGTGGGTGCCTATCACTATATCCAGCAAGCCCTGGCTCAATTCCTTTAGGGTCTTTTTCTGCTGGGCCGGCGTCTTGAAGCGGCTTAGGGATTTCACTTCCAAGGGCTGGTTTATAAGCCTCTGTTCAAAGGTCTGAAAATGCTGTTCCGCCAATACAGTGGTGGGCACCACGAACGCCACCTGGCGTCCGTGCAGGGCCACCAGATAGGCTGCACGCAAGGCCACTTCCGTCTTGCCGAAGCCCACATCACCACAGATTAAACGGTCCATGGGCTGGGAGGTGGTGAGGTCGTCCACCACCTCATGTATGGCTTGGGCCTGATCCGGGGTCTCCTGAAAGGGAAACGAGGCCTCAAACTCCCTGAATTCCGCCCCCGGCCTAGGATAAGCATAACCCTTTAAAACGCTGCGTGCGGCATAAAGATCAACCAGATCCCGGGCAATGGCCTCTACCGCCTTTTTGACCCTCCCTTTGGTGCGGGACCAGGCCTTTCCTCCCAGCCTGTCCAAGGGCGGTTTGGCCTCACCGGGACCCCGGTACTTGCTGATCATGCCCATACGGTCGGCAGGTAAGTAGAGTTTGTCTCCATCCCGGTAGGTAAGATGTAAAAAATCGCTCTCCGCAGCACCCACAACCAGGCTGACCAGGCCTTGGTACACTCCGATCCCGTGGTCCACATGCACCACCAGATCTCCGGGAGTCAAATCGTCCAGGGCGGCCAACATGGCGCTCAGCTTGGGAGGTGCCTGTTTGCGCACCACCCGGGGGGCGCCAAAGACT
>JASFOZ010000284.1:0-5975 GCA_050116255.1 Desulfarculaceae bacterium | reverse complement strand
TAGGTAGCGGGCGCGGTTGAAGTGGGTGCAGACCTTGGTGGCCAGCACCGCCTTGGCCTCGTCCTGGCGGACGATATATTGATCAAGGTAAGCCACTAAGTCTTCGGGATGCATATCAAAATTAATACGCGACCACACCCCGTCATCGTCATCTTCCATATCAAGATCCGGTGCCGGGCAGAGCTTGGGCGCCACTACCTTCGCCTTTTGGCCATATTTCTCGGCGATGAATTTACTCAGCTCATTTTCCAGCTGTTTCTGGTCCGGGAGCTTGGTTTTTTTGTCCTTAAAGTTGTCCTTCATGGAACTGTCCTGTTTTCAGACATAAGTATGAAAAAGTTTTCCGAGGAGGGAAAGCTTTTTTTCTTGCTTATATGTAAACTATAAGGCCCCGGACTGGCATTAGCAAGCCGACTGCTTTTTGGGATTTTGTTGTTGCTACAGGCGGGGTTATGTGTCATATTTACCCGGACCCTGCCTGTGTTGCCACCAGGGAGGCGGCGCATTATTACGCTTGCTTGTGTGGCATAGGTTAGGTATATTCCGAACTTCGGCTGGCGTAGCTCAATTGGCTAGAGCGGCTGATTTGTAATCAGCAGGTTGCGGGTTCGAGTCCCATCGCCAGCTCCATCTATTTGTAGATGGGGTTGAATGGGGCTGGCGCCTTTACAAGCGCTGGCCGAATTACATTTGGCCTTCGGGTAGGCGCCTGATGCTGAAAAACCGGCGGAGAAAAGCCTGGTATGATGGCGGCGCCGTAACGGCAGTTTGGGATGGTATTGCGGACCTTTTGTAGCTTATGATCCCGAATCCGGGCCCGAGGGCCGTTGTTGTCGAAGGATAAGAGAGCATGGTGAGGTTCCCGAGTGGTCAAAGGGAGCAGACTGTAAATCTGCCGGCTCAGCCTTCGGAGGTTCGAATCCTCCCCTCACCACCAAAAGTTATTTCGGATCTGCTGGTGCGGGGAAGGTGAGAGAAGGTTTTTGCCCACGTAGCTCAGCAGGTAGAGCACTTCCTTGGTAAGGAAGAGGTTCACCGGTTCAAGCCCGGTCGTGGGCTCCATATAAACTTTAATTCATAGGCGATTTTGGGGCGGGTGCCAAAGCCCCTAAAACGTCCATCGTAATTAAAAGGAGTGTCCGTCATGGCCAAGGAGAAGTTTGAGCGCACGAAGCCGCACGTTAACGTTGGGACGATAGGGCACATAGATCACGGCAAGACGACATTGACGGCGGCGATAACGAAATGTCTAGCGTCGCGTGGTTCGGCGCAGTTTATTGCGTTTGACGAGATCGACAAGGCACCCGAGGAGCGGGAGCGGGGGATAACGATAGCGACGGCGCACGTAGAGTACGAGACGGCCAATCGTCACTATGCGCATGTGGATTGTCCTGGTCACGCGGACTACATCAAGAACATGATCACGGGTGCGGCGCAGATGGACGGCGCCATACTGGTGGTGGGTGCTGATGACGGTCCCATGCCCCAGACCCGGGAGCACATATTGCTGGCGCGCCAGGTGGGAGTGCCGGCGATAGTGGTGTTTTTGAATAAAGTGGACATGGTGGACGACGAGGAGCTCATCGAGTTGGTGGAGATGGAGCTTCGGGAGTTGTTGGACAAGTACGAGTTTCCCGGTGATGACACGCCGATAATCAGGGGCAGTGCTTTAAAGGCGCTGGAGTGCGGATGCGGCAAGGACGAGTGCGAGGCGTGCAAGCCTGTGTTGGAATTGATGGCGGCGGTGGATGATTTTGTACCGGAGCCGCAGCGAGATATAGACCAGCCGTTTTTGATGCCGATAGAGGACGTATTCAGCATATCGGGCAGGGGAACGGTGGTAACGGGCCGTGTAGAGCGCGGGATAGTGAAGGTAGGGGAAGAGGTTGAGATAGTAGGGATACGCGACACGCAGAAGACGGTATGCACGGGTGTGGAGATGTTCCGCAAGATTCTGGATCAGGGACAGGCGGGGGACAACATAGGAGTGTTGCTTCGCGGTACCAAGCGGGACGAGGTGGAGCGCGGCCAGGTGGTGGCTAAGCCTGGAACGATCACGCCGCACACGAAGTTCAAGGCGGAGGTGTACGTGCTGACCAAAGAGGAGGGAGGCCGTCACACTCCATTTTTCAACGGATACCGTCCCCAGTTTTACTTTAGGACCACGGATGTGACCGGAGTGGTGACTCTGCCCGAGGGGGTGGAGATGGTGATGCCTGGAGACAATGTGAGCATCGAGGGCAGCCTGATCACCCCCATTGCCATGGAAAAAGAGCTTCGTTTCGCCATCCGCGAGGGCGGCCGCACGGTGGGCGCCGGCGTGGTCGCTGAAATCATCGAATAATAAGGGAACGGCTCCAGAGGGCTTTAGGCGGAGCCGGCCCGGTTTTGAAAAGAGTGTGCGCAGGGCGCAAGGTAAGGCGAGAAGAAAGTTTAAGATAGGCGCTTTGGATGCGCGGGAGAATATAGATGATCCAGAATCAAAAGATTCGCATACGGCTTAAGGCCTATGATCACAAGTTGCTGGACCAATCAGCGGCTGAGATCGTGGAGACCGCGCGCCGCACGGGTGCCAAGGTGGCGGGACCGATCCCTCTGCCCACCAGGATCAACAAGTATTGCGTTTTGCGTTCGCCCCATATCGACAAGAAGAGCCGGGAGCAGTTTGAGATTCGCACTCATAAACGGCTGCTGGACATCTTGGAGCCCACTCAGCAAACAGTGGACGCGCTGATGAAGCTGGATTTGTCCGCTGGGGTGGACGTGGAGATAAAGCTGTAAGCCTTTGGTTTATCACCGGGGCGCGGCAAAAGGGTTACTGTCATGTTGAGCGGACTGATCGGCAAAAAGTTAGGAATGACCCGCCTGTTCATACAGGAAGGCCGGGCGGTGCCGGTTACGATCTTGGAGGTCGGGCCCTGCACGGTGGTGCAGGTCAAAACCGGCGAGCGGGACCGTTACGGTGCAGTCCAACTCGGTTTCGGGTCCAAAAAAACCAAGAGCGTCAACAAGCCCATGGGCGGCCATTTCCAAAAGGCCGGCGTGGAGCCGGTGGCGACGCTGAAGGAGTTTAGGGTCGACGACGCCGAGCAGTTTGAAGTGGGCCAGACCATCACCGCCGAGGTATTCGCCCCCGGCGACAAGGTCAAGGTCAGCGGCCGCACCAAGGGACGGGGATTCACCGGGGTGATCAAGCGGCACAACTTTTCAGGGGGCCGCGAGACTCATGGCTGCACCACGCACGACAAGCCCGGATCCATAGGCGCCAGCGCCACCCCTTCCCGGGTGATCAAGGGCAAGAAGATGCCCGGGCGTTATGGGGGGCAGCGCCGCTCGGTGCGTAATTTGAAGGTTATCGATGTGCGCCCTGATGAGAATCTGGTCATAGTGGCTGGCGCCGTCCCCGGGGCAAACGGGGGAATAGTGTATTTGGAAAAGGCTTGATTCGGCCCCGGGATTAAGCAGCCACGGCAGGTGAGCAAGATGCCCAGTGTTGAAATATACGACGCCAAACGTAAGAAGGTGGGAAAGATGGATCTATCCGAGGCGGTCTTCGCCGTGGAGCCCAAACCCCACCTGTTGCATGAGGTAGTAGTTTGGCAGCTGGCCAACCGCCGTTCCGGCAACGCCAGCAGCAAGACCCGGGTCGAGGTTCGCGGCGGCGGCCGCAAGCCTTGGAGGCAAAAAGGGACCGGCCGCGCCCGCGCGGGCACCCGCAGAAGCCCTTTATGGCGGGGCGGAGGCGTTACCTTCGGCCCCAAACCTCGCGACTACTCCTACCGGCCGCCGCGCAAGGTGCGCAAGGCGGCCCTGCGGGTGGCCTTGAGCGATAAGCTGCGCGAAGAAAAGCTTTATGTGATGCGCGGCTTTGGTTTGGATGAAATAAAAACCAAGGCCTTCGCCGAAGTTCTAAAGCGCTTTGAGAGCGACGATGCCTTGGTGATTATCGCGGGGCCGGACGAGATCATGGAAAAAAGCTCGCGCAACCTTCCCAAGGTCAAAGTGCTGCGGGCGGAGGGCCTGAACGTCTACGACATCCTTAAGCATGAACGGGTTCTGCTTTTGGAGGAGGCGGTGGCTCCCATCGAGGAGGCGCTGGCGTGAAAGACCTAAAAAGAGTTTTGCGGCGTCCGCTCATAACCGAAAAGAGCACGGTTGCCAAGGAAACGGCCAACCAGGTGGTTTTTGAGGTGGACAAGAGGGCCAATAAGATCGAGATCCGCCAGGCGGTGGAAAAGATCTTTAATGTGCAAGTACTTGAAGTGAGAACCGCCAATTTCGGGGGCAAGAAAAAACGCATGGGCCGACAAACGGGCAGACGCTCTGATTGGAAAAAGGCCTACGTGACATTGGCCCCCGGCCACAACGTGGAGTTCTTTGAGGGCGCCTAAGGGCTCAGGCCTCAAGGCTGGCGGCAGATTGCCGGCTCTGTGGCGGGTGGAATGAAATACAGCAGCTCGAAAATAAGTAGAGGCTGAAACAAAAGATTAAGAAGCGGAGCCAATGGCACCGGAAATAATAAAAGCTTCAGAGAGACGATCTCATGGCCATTAAAAAATATAAACCCACATCTCCTGGGCGGCGGTTCGCCACCCGTTTGGAGAGTGGGGAAGTCACCAAGACTGAACCGGAAAGAAGCCTTCTGGAGCCGCTGAAAAGATCGGGTGGACGCAACAACCGGGGGCGGGTGACCTCCCGGCATCGCGGCGGCGGACATAAGCGCCAATACCGCCGTATAGATTTCAAGCGCGACAAGATCGGGGTCCCGGCCAAGGTGGCTGCCGTTGAGTATGATCCCAACCGCACCGCCAACATCGCGCTGTTGCATTATGCCGACGGCGAGAAGCGCTACGTCCTCTGCCCCAAGGGACTAAGGCCGGGAGACCAGATTATCAGTGCCGACAAGGCCGACATAAAGCCGGGAAACGCCATGCCCTTGGATGTCATGCCCTTGGGCACCCATGTGCATAATGTGGAGCTCAAAATAGGCGCCGGCGGCCAGATCGTGCGTTCAGCCGGAACCTACGCCCAGCTCATGGCCAAGGAACAAGGCTATGCCACCCTTAAGCTGCCCAGCGGCGAGATGCGTCGGGTGAATCTCCGCTGCCGGGCCACGGTGGGAGAGGTTGGCAACGAGCAACAGGAAAACGTCAGCCTGGGCAAGGCCGGCCGCAACCGCTGGAAGGGCCGCCGTCCCCGGGTGCGGGGCGTGGCCATGAACCCGGTGGATCACCCCATGGGCGGCGGCGAGGGCAAGTCCAGCGGCGGCAGGCATCCGGTCAGCCCCTGGGGCATGCCCACCAAGGGCTACCGCACCCGCCGTAAAAAACCATCCGACCGCTTTATAGTGCGGCGGCGTTACGAGAAATAGGAGCACTTAATTATGCCCCGTAGTTTGCGCAAGGGTCCTTTTGTGGATGAGCCGCTGGCCGATAAGGTCCAGCAGGCCCAGGCCACCGGCTCCCGCAAGGTTATAAAAACCTGGAGCCGGCGGTCCACCATCATGCCCGATTTCGTGGGGCTGACATTTGCGGTGCACAACGGCAAAAAATTCATCCCCGTGTTTGTCACTGAGAACATGGTGGGGCATAAGCTGGGCGAGTTCGCCCCTACCCGCACTTTTTACGCCCATGCCGGCGATAAAAAGGGACGGGTCAAGGGCAAGAAGTAGAGGCCGGAAATGGAAGCGACAGCCAAAGCCAAATATATCCGCATATCTCCCAGCAAAGCCCGGCTGGTGGCCCGGGCCATAAAGGGCATGAAGGTGGGGGAGGCCCTGGACAAGCTTAAGTTTACGCCCAAGAAGGCCGCGGTTTTATTCGCCAAGGTGGTCAACTCCGCCGTGGCCAATGCCTCGCAGCGGCCGGGCGTGGACGTTGACAACCTGTATATAAAAAAGGCCTGCGTGGACGGAGGCCCCACCCTCAAAAGGTGGCGGGCCCGGGCCATGGGAAGGGCCTATGTTATACGCAAGC
>JASFOZ010000283.1:0-5980 GCA_050116255.1 Desulfarculaceae bacterium | reverse complement strand
GCGCATTGATCGCCGGGGCCAAGTACCGGGGTGAGTTCGAGGACCGGCTCAAGGCGGTGCTCAAAGAGGTGACCGAGGCCGCCGGCCGCATCATTTTGTTCATAGACGAGATGCACACCATTGTGGGCGCGGGCAAGGCCGAGGGCGCCATGGATGCGGGTAACATGCTCAAACCCCCCCTGGCCCGGGGCGAGCTGCGCTGCGTGGGCGCCACCACCATCAAGGAGTATCGCCAGAACATAGAAAAGGACGCCGCCCTGGAGAGGCGTTTCGCGCCGGTGTTGGTGACCGAGCCCTCGGTGGAGGACACTATCGCCATCCTGCGCGGGCTCAAGGACAAGTACGAGGTGCATCACGGCGTGCGTATCAAGGATTCGGCCCTGGTGGCCGCCGCGACCCTGAGCCACCGTTACATCACCGACCGCTTTTTACCGGACAAGGCCATTGACCTCATTGATGAGGCGGCCAGCAAGCTGCGCATTGACATTGATTCCCTGCCCGCCGAGCTGGACGGTCTGGAGCGCCGCATCATGCAGCTCACCATCGAGGCCGAGGCCCTGAAAAAGGAGAGCGACGAGGGCAGCGCCCGCCGCCTGGAAAAGGTGAACCAGGAGACCAGTGACCTGGGCCAGGAGCGCGATGCCATGAGGGCCCGCTGGCACCAGGAGAAGCAGGCCATCGAGGCCATCCGCGCCGCCAAGGAGCGCCTGGACAGCCTGGGGGCGGAGATGGACCGCGCCCAGCGCGAGGGCGACTACAACCGGGCCGCGGAACTGCAGTACAGCACCAAGCCCCAACTGGAGCAGGAGATCAAACAGCGCCAGGAGGAGCTGGCCCAGCTGCAGGCAGAAGGCTCCATGCTCAAGGAGGAGGTGGACGCCGAGGACGTGGCCGAGGTCATCGCCAAGTGGACCGGCATCCCGGTCTCCAAGCTTTTGGAGGGCGAGCGCGAGAAGCTTTTGCACATGGAAGACAACATCGCCGAGCGGGTGGTGGGCCAAAAGGACGCCATCATCGCGGTGAGCAACGCGGTGCGCCGCTCCCGCTCCGGCCTGCAGGACCCCAACCGGCCCATGGGCAGCTTCATTTTCATGGGCCCCACCGGCGTGGGCAAGACCGAGTTGGCCCGGGCCCTGGCCGAGTTTCTGTTCGACGACGAGCAGGCCATGGTGCGCCTGGACATGAGCGAGTTCATGGAGCGGCACGCCGTGGCCCGGCTCATCGGCGCCCCTCCGGGATATGTGGGCTATGAGGAGGGCGGCTACCTCACCGAGGCGGTGCGCCGCCGCCCCTACAGTGTGGTGCTCTTTGACGAGATCGAAAAGGCCCACCCGGATGTGTTCAACGCCCTGTTGCAGATACTGGACGACGGCCGCCTCACCGACGGCCAGGGCCGCACCGTGGACTTTTCCAACACCCTGATCATCATGACCAGCAACGTGGGCTCCCAGTATATCCAGGAGCTCGCCGGTCCTGATAAACGCGGGAAGATGGAAGAGATGGTAATGGGGGCCCTGCGCTCCCAGTTTAGGCCTGAGTTCTTGAACCGGGTGGACAATGTGATCATCTTCCACGGCCTGGAGCGGGAGCACCTTTCCCGCATCGTGGACATCCAGATGCGGCGGCTCAACAAGCTCTTGGCCCAGCGGGGCCTCAGCCTGGAGCTCAGCCAGGCGGCCCGGGAGCGCCTGGCCGACCTGGGCTTTGACCCGGTGTACGGGGCCCGGCCCCTGAAGCGGGTCATACAGACCGAGCTGCAGGACCAGTTGGCCAAGAAGATCCTGGACGGCACCTTTAGCGACGGCGACGCCATAGAGGCGGATCTGGAGGGCGAGCAGATCGTCTTCCATAAAAAGACGGCCCAGGCGGCCTAAGACAAGCGGTTCATAGGGCCGGGCCGGGGTTGAACTTAACACGAGCCCTGGCCCGGCTTTTTTAGCCGCAGGATCAAGGCCCGGTAATTATCAGACAAGGGCCTTGGTTGATCTGACCAGCCCGAATATTAAAGAGGCTCATTCCATGGCCAGGGGCGATCATCTGAAAGTACGGCGTTGGGGCCTGGTCTATGCCCATCACGGCATTGACCTGGGCGACGGCATGGTGGTGCATTTTTCCGAGAACAAGGCGCAGCCCCAAGGGACGCAGGTGGTGCGCACCTCTTTGGAGGAGTTTTTGCGCGGAGGCCGTGCCCAGAAGGTCCGTTACTCTGAGGAAGGGCAGCTGGACCCGGAGGAGACCGTCCGCTTGGCCCTGGAGGCCCTGGAGCATGCTTCCGGCTACCACCTGGTTTTTAACAACTGCGAACACTTTGCCACCTGGTGCAAGACCGGCAAGAAACAAAGCCGCCAGGTGTGGCGGGCCCTGGCCGGGGCCTCTTCCCTGGCCCTGGTTGTGGCGGTTGGCCTGGCGGGCCGCTTTTTGAGGCGGCGCTAGATATGCCTGAAATGCCCCCCAGGCATTTGCCGGTTATGGCAACCGCCCTGGTGGCGGCGGTTTGGCGGGGCATCAATTTTGTTCAAGATGCTCGACTACCGCTCTGATAACGTCCATAATTGAGTACTTGTATTCAGGGACCAGAGGCAAGCTATGACCAAACCGGTCTCAAAAAAGGAAAATGCCAAGTTCTGGCGGGACCCCGATCTTGACGGTCTGGAGCTTTTGAACGCCACCTATGTTCATTTTTCCTACGACCGCCATGTACACGGCGATCGCTATGCCCTGGGCGTGATCCTGGCCGGGGCCGAGTCCTTTTACTACCGGGGTGAAACCAAGGTAGCCCCGACCGGCAGCATAGTCATCATTGATCCGGACGAGGTTCACACCGGCCAGGCCGCTGACCGGCGGGGCTGGACCTACCGTATGCTCTATCCTTCCCTGGCCCTGATGAGGCGGGCCGCCGGAATAAGGGCGGGGACGCCTCATTTCCCGGACTCGGTCATTCATGACCCTGAGTTATTCGCGCAAATAAGGAGCCTGCACCGTGCCTCAGAGCAAGGGGCTTCGAGGTTGGAGCGGGAGTCACGTCTGCTCAGCGCCCTGGCCCTGCTCAGCGCCCGCCATGCTGCCCCCAGACTTGAAGCCGGGCCGGTCGGCCGGAGGCGGCGGGCGGTAGGCTTGGCGCGCCAGTATCTGGAGGCCCATTACGCTGAGAATGTCTCCCTGGGGGATTTGGCCCGGTTGACCGGGTTGAGTGCACATCACCTGCTGCGGGTTTTCCGGCGGGAGCTGGGCCTGCCGCCCCATGCCTTTCAAAACCAGCTGCGCCTTTGCCGGGCCAAGCAGCTTCTGGCCGGGGGCAGCCCCATTGTGGAAGCAGCCCTGGCCACCGGCTTTTCCGACCAGAGTCACCTGACCCGCCGTTTCAAGGCCGCCTTCGGCGTCACGCCGGGGCAGTACGCCCGGCACCTCAATTTCATTCAAGACTAGCCCGTTCTCTTTGCCTAGTCTTTGGCCATGGAAGACTTTGGCCAAGACACCCGGCCCCAAGCGGCGGACCCGCAGAACCGGTTTGACCTGACCGGCGCCCTCAGCGGCGCCAAAGGGGTCATACCCCTGGCCCTGAGCGCGGCCACCTATGGCCTGGCCTTTGGAGTGCTGGCCCAGAAAACGGGTTTGAGCTCCGGGGAGATTCTTTTGATGAGCGGGCTGGTGTTTGCCGGGGCCAGCCAGTTTGTGGCCCTGGATATGTGGATTCAGCCCTTGGATTTCTGGGCCCTGGTGATCACCACCTTTGTGGTCAACCTGCGCCATCTTCTCATGGGGGCGGCCATAAGGCCTTACTTCACGGGCCTGTCCCCTTTGAAGGCCTATGGCTCGGTCTTTTTCATGGCCGATGAAAACTGGGCCCTGAGCATGGACCGGCTCAACCGGGGCCGGGACAACGCCGCTGTGCTCATAGGCTCGGGTTTAATGGTCTATGCGGCCTGGCTGGGCTCCACCTGGGCCGGCGGGCTGGCCGCCGCCTGGGTCACTGACCCGGCCCGTTGGGGGATCGATTTCGCCTTTACCGCCGCATTCGTGGCCCTGATGGTGAGCATGTGGCGGGGTAAAGGCGATCTGGCCCCCTGGCTGGTGGCGGCCTTGGTGTCCACGGCGGCGGCGCAGGTTTTACCCGGCAAGTGGTATATCCTTATCGGGGGCCTTGCCGGCAGCTTATTCGGGATGGTGCGGGATGGGCGTTGAGCTTACCTCCCTGGTGGTGATATTAGGCATGGCCCTGGCCACCTATGCCACCCGGGCCGGCGGCCTGCTTATCCTGGGCCGGGTCAGGCCTTCCCCCAGGCTTTCGGCCTGGCTGGGCCATATCCCCGGGTCGGTGTTGGCTTCCATTGTGGCGCCGGTGCTGCTGACCACAGGCCCGGCAGAGGCCCTGGCCGGGTTGTTGACCGCCTTGGTTGCCTGGCGGACCCGCTCCATGCCCCTGGCCATGGTAGTGGGGGTGGCCTCGGTGTGGATGCTCAGACCCTGGCTCAACTAATCCGCTATTTTCTTTTCTTCCCTGAGCGATGGGCCGAATTCAAAATTCAAGGTTGTCTTATCTCCTGAACCCAAAATCGGCCTCGCGCCGCATTGGCGTAATCAGGGCAATGCGATGGTGATTTATCCCTTTAATGATGGTAAAAGCCTCTATCTGATCCCATGGACTGGGAAGCAGTCGGATGCCCATGATGACCACCGAGGTTGATCCTGTCGCCGTACCTCCAGAGGGGCCTGGTTTTGCCAGGGCCTTACCTGCCATTCTCTTGCTCACCAGCGTGTTTTTTGTAAATTTCACCTCCCGGGTGCTGCTCGGGCCTCTGTTGCCGGCCATGGAACACGACCTAGGCATCAGCCACGCCGTCATCGGCCTGTTTTTGTTTATGTATGGGTTGGGCGGGTTTCTCAGCCAGATGGGAGCCAGCTTTGTCATTGCGGCCCTGGATTACCGCCGCACCATCATTTTTGCCTTCTTGGGCCAGGCTGGCGCCATGGCAGGCCTGGGGCTTTGCGAACCTGTCTGGATCGTGGGCCTGTTACTTATGGGGGTCAGTCTTTTGGGTTGCCTTTATATACCGGCGGGTATTGCCCTGATTACCCATCTGGCCGCACCCCGGCAGTGGGGCAAGGCCATGGGGATCCACGAGATGGCACCCAACCTAGGCCTGATCGTGGCTCCTTTTTTGGCCACCGCCTTTTTGGCCTTTGGGGGCTGGCGGGGAGCCTACCTCATTGCTGGGACGGCGCTGGGCCTGACCGGCCTATTCTATCTGCGCTGGGGTCCGGGCCGGGGGATCAGAACCTCCAGGCCGAAACTGGCCGTCATAAAGGAGATTGTTTCCAAAAGGGCATTTTGGGCAGTGGTGTTTCTGATCAGCCTGGGTGTAGCGGTGGAGACGGGGGTTTATTCATTGCTTCCTTTGTACCTGGTTGAGGAAAGGGGTTGGGAGTTGGCCGCTGCCAATTATCTTGTGGGGGCCTCTCGCATCCCCAGTATTTTGGTGGTGCTCTTGGCGGGCTGGATCAGCGACCGTTTGGGTGTAAGTTTGGCCTTGGCCATGGCCCTGGGACTATCCGGAGCCTCGGTGTTGGTCCTGGCCCTGGGGCCTGATTCTTTGCTGATACCGGCGGTGTTCATTCAGGCCGCAGCCGCGGCCTGCGTGTTCCCCCCGGCGCTGACCGCGGTTTCGGCTCTATCCACCCCTGAAAACAGAAGCCTGACCATTTCCATGAGCCTGGCCTTGGCCCCGGCCTTGGGGGCGGGAGCCCTGCCCGCGGGCATCGCCTTGTTGGCCGAGTGGGCCTCTTTTTCCCTAGGCTTAGCCTTAACCGGCGTCTTGCTCATAGCCGGCTTGTCGTTTCTCCCCTCCCTTAAGTTCGCACCGCCGGAATAGGTATAAAGAGGAAAGACAAACTGTGCTCAACGGGAATGCCTAGAAATTGTCTGGAGCTACCAACAGGCCTTCCTGGGCAAGCCTTTCGCTTACCCAGCGTCTCAGATAGG